>JAQVHJ010000235.1 GCA_028696285.1 bacterium | reverse complement strand
GTCTTCCATCTCAATTGTAATCGGTTTTCTGTTTGCTAACAGACCAATACCTGCTGTGGATATAACTCCGATTCCCCCCGCCGCTGCGACTGCGCCGGCTAAACCTGAGAGTGAAATGCCGACCCCAATCCCGCCTTGAATTATTGGATATTTCGGAAGTAAATCGCCAATCTTCAGTTGTTTTAATATGTTTTCCATGATGATCTCCTTTCTCTTAACACGCTGAAAAATTATATTGTTTGAAGATCACAGAATTTTCAGGAATGCAAAATCTTACATATTACCCTAAGTAGAGAATTAATTCAATATCTATTTTCAAGTAAACCTTTCTCTCTGAAATCCGAACAAACTTTAAAATAACATAATCCAGCAATTTCCTGCTGAATATTCAATATCTTTCATTATAACACTTTTTTTGGAATTTTGCAATATATTTATTTTAGTTTAAGAAAAAACCTTCGTTATTTAACACAAATTAAAAATCTTCCTTGAGAATTAATTTTCCTTTATCTAAATGTGAGGTATCATTAAGTTTAACAACACTCCATCCGGAAGAAGTGTTGAATTTAAATAGATTGATACAGCAGGTATCCTGGTGTATCTTCCAGAAACCCTTGAGACTGATACCAAAAACGTTCAGGATTAAAAGCTTGCAGATAATCCGGTGGGTAACAATTACAATCCTATTCCCCAACAATTCATTTGCAATCTTTGTTAACTCGGAGAAAGACCTGGCACTTACTTCATTTAATGTCTCGGCATCAGGTATTTTTAATTCAACCGGGTTATTTACCCAGAGATCCCATTGCTCCGGATACTTTTCTGCAACGGCCTTCTTTTCCATTCCTTCCCAGAGACCCAGGTTCATATCATTGAATGCATGTTTTATCTCTGTTTCTAAGTTGTGATGCTTTCCAATCGCTGATGCTGTTTGAAACGCCCTCTTTAACGGACTGGAATAAATCTTATCTATTGGAATCTCCTTAAACCTCTCTCCCGCCAGTTGCGCCTGCTCCAACCCCGCTTCATTCAATTCAACCTCTACATGTCCTCTGAAAACAACAGCTTTATTAAGCTTTGTCTCCCCATGCCTTACTAAAAAGCTATATTTATCTGACATAAAAATCTCCTCTTTTCAAAACAATTATATCACAAAATAAATATTAAGTAAACATTTTTCTCTGCTCCATTAAAACGTTTCCTGTAAACGCCCGTCAATCCGACATGTTTCAGATTAATTTAATATCGTATTACGAAGCATAAGTTTAAAACAATTAGAAGAATCTCGAAGATTTTAATATAACCCCTTTAAATTAATTTCGCATTACGATTGATTGTTCTGACGAATTTCATTCAGGAATCCTTAAAAAATAAACACGGCTTGAAACAATATAATATTAATATCGCAAAACGATATTATATCTGTTTACCGTTTACCGTTTACCACTTACCGTTTACCGCTCAACATTCCCCGCTAAATTTGACTTTTCGGGTATTTTGTGTTAAAATGTAATTTAATGAAGAAAGGATGTTTTAATGAAACAGATACTTGGAATAGACATTGACGGGGTACTTGGAAATTCTGATGTTAAATTCAGGGAAGGGATGGAACGGTTCTTTAACCGGGAATTCAGACAGGAGGATGTGAATGAATTTAATTATGAAGATGCATTTAATCTTTCGCGAGAAGAGATGCACCGGTTTTGGGATGATTTTTCGAATAATGGCGGGTGGCTTGAAATTGAGCCGCTTGCCGGTGCGGTAGAATCGATAAAAATTCTCAAGGAGAGTTATCGTATTTTAATAGTAACTGGCCGGCCTTTGGTTTTAAAGGATGTTACGCTGGAATGGCTCGGTAAGTACGGGATTGAGCATGACGGTTTTTACATGACTAATTTCAAGGATAAGTTTGAGCACCTGCTTGAGAACGGCCACCGGCCTGAATGGTTTATAGAGGATCATCTCGGTTTTTCTCTCGGGCTTGCGAGGAACGGGGTGAAGGTTCTTTTATTTGATTATCCCTGGAACAGGAATCTTAAAACGGAAGACTCCGAAAATATATTTCGAGTTAATGGCTGGACAGACGCGGTAAACATTTTAAACGGGAGGAAGGGATGAAAATAAAAGCGTATTCATTTGGAAAGATAAAGATTGATGACACTGAATATAATTCCGATATTATAATTTTAAAAGATACGGTTATTTCCAATTGGTGGAGGAAGGAAGGGCATAAGCTTTTTATTTCTGACATTGAAAAGATTTTTAATGAAGAAGATCCTGAGATCCTTATAATCGGAACGGGAGCTTATGGAGTTCTGACAGTTGAAAAAGAGACGATTGACTTTTTAAATAATAAGGGGATTGAATTTAAGATTCTCAAGACCGGCGCTGCGGTTGACTACTACAACCAGCATTCTGAAGAAAAGTTAATCTTTGCCGCATTACATCTCACTTGTTGATGGTAAACGGTGAACGGTAAACGGTGAACGGTGAACGGTAAACGGTAAACGGTGAACGGTGAACGGTAAACAGTAAACAGTGAACTGTAAACGGTGAACGGTGAATCGGAAGATTTTTTCACCACGGAGAACACGGAGCACACGGAGAAATATTTACTTATTTGATTTTAAGATAAAAATAATATTCTGAACCAAAGAACGAATGATCCTTAGTAAGCAGGAGAAAGTAATATTTTTTACCATGAAGGACTTGAAGAGCATGAAGGTATAAATCGTGATGCGTGATTTGTGATCCGTGAACCGAAAGAGAAATATTTTTCACCACGGAGAACACGGAGGTCACGGAGAGAATATATAAGATTGAAAATTTTAGATTGAAAATTGTGAATATAGCGTTCCTGAAGATGATGCAGATGTTTAGAGCAATTGATGCTTAAAAAAACAGTGGATGCAAAAAGAATTTTTAACAGGGATTATCAGGATTAAAAAGAAAATTTAATTTATTTACTTTAAAATTATTATGAATTATTGAACCAAAAAGCGAAGACTACTTATGAAACATTTGAATGTGAATATTAATTACCATGAAGATAAGTTTCATGCTGCGAGCTTAAGATAAATCTTTTACGGATTCAATTCACGTTCCACATTCCACCCTCCACCGACCACTCACGATGTAGTCCCGATGGAGATTCAACGGAATCGGGGAAGAGCATGAAGATATAAATCGTGATTTGTGAATCATGAACGGTAAACCGGAAGAATTTTTCACCACGGAGAACACGGAGCACACGGAGAGAATATATAAGATTGAAAATATTAAATTGAAAATTGAAAATTATGAATATAGCATTATTGCGCATGTGATGCGGATGTTTATCGCTGGCGGTACCGAAGGATCAAACTAATATAATTTTAACCGCAGAGGACGCAGAGGACGCAGAGAAGAATTAATTTAGTTGATATTAAGATAAGAAGGAAATACTGAACCAAAAAGCACGTGATACTTAATTTTCAAGTGAGTGTAATTTCAGCAGGGACTTTTAGGAGACTTGTAAGAGAAAAGGAAAAATATGTATTTTACCATAAAGGACTTGAAGAAAGAAAATATAAACAGTTTGAATGCGATGCAAATCCGTGTAAAATCATGCGAATGAAATGAGTACTATTTTCCGTTGCTAATAGAACACATTTAATTTCTGCAAAAGTATCATTTGACTTTTGGTTCAGTATATTGAAATAACCATATGTCAATAAAGCGGCGTGGTCAGCGTGGTCCGCGGTTAAAATCTCTTCTATCTTTTTTCTTTGTGTTTAAAACAAAAAGAAGGGCGTCCGTCCGGGCGCTTGAACCGTTATTTGTTTTGAAAATCATGTTATTTTCTGATAATATTAATGTTTTAAATAATGATGATACGGGCGAGGGCCCCTCGCCCCTGCGATGCGTATTGTATGTTTGTAATACAAAAATGGATTGCCACGCTTCACTTTGTTTCGCCGACGCATCGCTGTCGCTTGCTAGATCTCGACTTTGTCTCGATAGCGCAATGACATTATCACGGTTCACGAATCACGATCAAGCTCTTCATGTTCTTCATGGTAAAATCTTTACTTTCTTTATTATCTTAAAGTATCAATCGCTCTAAACATCTGCAACTTGTTTTATAATGCTATATTTCATTTTCCAATTTTCAATCTCAAATTTTCAATTTTCAATACGCAGTGTGCTTTTTTCCTTGACTTTATTTAATTGAATATGTTATAATTTCTTTTTAGATATTATTAATTAAATTAATAAAAAAATCAAGGAGGTATTGATGGCGACCTATCCATTGAAGATGAAATTGGCAGATTTAAAGGAAAAATCGAGGGAAATTAGAAAGGACTTGATCAAAATGATTTTTGAAGCGAAATCAGGTCATCCCGGCGGTTCATTATCAGCGACGGATGTAATGACTGTTTTATACTATGAAGTAATGAAACATGACCCTAAGAATCCCAGCTGGGAAGATCGGGATAAATTTATTTTATCCAAAGGCCATATTTGTCCGCTGCTCTACACCATTTTAGGGCATTGCGGTTATTTTTCCAAGGATGAATTCAAGACTCTCCGTAAACTTGGCAGTAAGCTTCAGGGTCATCCTGACAGGAAGAAGCTTCCGGGGATTGAAGCGTCGACCGGGTCGCTTGGCCAGGGTTTATCCATTGCTGTTGGTATGGCGATTGCCCTCAAACATGATAAGAAACCGAACCGTGTTTACTGTATGATGGGAGACGGGG
>JAQVHJ010000234.1 GCA_028696285.1 bacterium | reverse complement strand
CAGCAAGATAGTTAAAACTGAATCCGGTTAAACTGCCGATATAAAAACTTAGCAGGATTCCGGCAAATATCGCAATTTTAGGTGAGATCAATATAGATATCAGCATAGGATAAAATGCAATGGGTATCGAGTTGGGAGATAAGTACCAAACACCCTCCTTTACTGTTTCTTTGGGAATTAAAAATAATGCAACAATAACTGTTAAATACAGGGCGGTTGAAATCAATATTAAACGGTTCAGGTCAAACTTTTCTGATTCAATCTTTGAGGTAAAATACGAAAAGATTATAAGTAAGATTAAATTGAACAATGAAAAACCGATAATGACTTTTATCTTGCTTTGGCCTATGACCTGTGTGTTTAACGCGTTAATCTTTTTTAAATGGTCTTCTCTGACAATATCTCCGTCGCGAATTATATTCTGGCCTTGACGAATCAGCTGTTTAACAGGTTCTACCTTCTTAACATCCTTCTCCTCTAAGACTGTCGTAATCTTCAGATCTACTTCAAGATTCGGCTCAAGGATATATTCAAACATCCTTAACAAGAACTTTCTTACAGACGCAGGTTTCTCCTTGTATTGATCTTCTATCCTCTTATCAATATTTTCAATTGCCTGGTCAAGGATAAGAACCTGATTGATGGAGATCTTTTCTTCCTTGGGACCGCGGACAAGAACTATATCCCTCTTAAAAATCTTCCCCTGTTTCTTTATTTGATTAAGGATCCAATCCTTATTTTCAACTATCCCTTCAAGCATTAATCTCTTTAGATTAATTAAAATAAACTGCTCCAGCTCCTTCAGATTAACAGAATTAACTGCTTCCATAATCTCTTCATCTGTTAAGCGGTATGATTTTAAAACCTTTTGATACTGAACAATCTGTTCTTCGGGATTTAAATCGGGATTGTTATGGATCTTTATCAGTTTCGCAAAATCATCCTGAATAATTCTCTCCTTCTGAGCCAGTATTTCAGGGATCATTCGGAACGCAACGGGTGAATTAAGTTTTGCCTCTTCAATCTTTAATAATGTCGAGCTCTCATCATCAACATAAAAATCTATCGGAGCTTTTACACCGTTCTTCGCAACAGTATTAAGTTTAAGTATATACTTTGGCGTCCGGTAGTTATAATACTGAATGTATGTAAGAAAAATCAAGGTGAAGATAAAAAGCCCGAGTCTCCAATATTTCGTATCTGCGTTATTGAGATAATGTCTTAAAGCTATTATTAGTTTTTTCATAATAAACCCCTAACGGTCATCCCCCGACTTTTCAAAAGCATTGATTATCTCCTGTACCAAAGGATGTCTTACAACGTCATTCTTCTTTAAATAAACAAACTCGATCCCCTTAATTCCCCCTAAAATCTTTTGGATAAGGACCAGGCCGGAACGTGTGCGCCCTTCGGGAATATCAACCTGCGTAATATCTCCCGTTATTACTGCCTTGGAATCAAAACCTAATCTGGTCAGAAACATCTTCATCTGTTCAATTGTTGAATTCTGCGCCTCATCCAGAATTACAAAGGAATTATTCAAGGTCCTGCCGCGCATGAAGGCTAACGGCGCAATCTCTATTACTCCACGCGATAATAAGGTCTGGATCTTCTCAAAACTCATCATATCATAAAGAGCGTCATATAGCGGTCTTAAATACGGATTGACCTTCTCTACCAAATCACCGGGGAGAAATCCTAACTTTTCACCCGCTTCCACTGCGGGACGCGCAAGAACAATCCGGTCAACCCTTCTTTTTAAAAGACTTTCCACCGCAACCGACATCGCTAAATAGGTCTTGCCGGTGCCCGCAGGACCTATTGAAAAGGTAATGTCATTATCCCGGATTGCATGTATGTAATTCCTCTGACCCAATGTTTTTGGACGGATAAAACCTTTCTTGGAATCAACCTTGACAAAATCATTCATCATCTCAGTAAGGTTATCGTCCGTTGTCTTTGACATGATCTCCATCATATACCGAACCTGTTGAGGATTTAAAACATCGCCGCGGTTCATCTGATGCGCAATATCCGATAAAATCTTTGCGGTACGATCCTGGGACTCATGAGCTCCTTCAATATGAATCTGATAACCCTGGGCAAAAATCTTTACTTCAAATATCTCTTCAAGATAACGAAGATTTTCATCGTGTTTTCCAAAAAGAGAAAACAGCTGTTCCCTGTTTTTTAAAATGTCCAGATCAACTATTTTTACATCTCTTGTCTTCTTCATTTATTCCTTTATCTCTAAATTAAGATCTTTTAACTGGTCCGGAAAAATAAAATCCGGAGCCCCGGTCATTAAACATGTTCCGGATGTAGTTTTGGGAAATGCCATTACATCACGGATACTTTCTATGTTCAGAAGCTGTGCAACAAATCTCTCCATTCCAAATGCAATTCCGCCGTGGGGCGGGGCTCCCGACTCTAATGCTTCAATTAAAAAACCGAATTGATTTGTTACAATTTCTTCTGAGATATTTAAAAGTTTAAATACCTGTTTTTGAATCTCGGGATCATGGTTCCTGATACTTCCACCGGCAACTTCCGCCCCATTCAAAACCAAATCATACGCTTTCGCTTTAATGTTTCCCAAATCTTTATTGTGAAATAACGACTCGGAATCAGATGCCTGGGTGAACGGATGGTGTTTATATGTCCAACTCCCCGTTTCCGGATCCAGTTCCAATAACGGAAATTCTACTACCCATAAAAATTCAAATCCGCTTTTAATCAAATTAAGCTCCTTTCCCAAGCGTTCGCGCAGATATCCCAATGCAGGAAGAATCACCGCCTCAGCTCCCGCGAGAAGGAGGACTGTTTGATTTTCATCCAAATGTATTCTATTTAAAATATCATCTGTTAAAAATTTCTTGATTGAAGATGAAATATCTTCCCCCACCTTCTTTATAAAAATCATTCCCGGTATTTTAAAATTCTTCAGTTCTTCTGTTAATTTATCTATATTTTTCCTGCTGAAATATTCAACATCTTCCACCCTGATCCCCATTATCTTCTGTCCGGAACTGATCACAGATTTCAATACCTGGAAATCAATCCCTTCAAACGCTGACGTAAAATCCTCAAGTTCCAAACCGAATCTTAAATCGGGCTTGTCTGTCCCGAATCTCGACATGACCTCTTTATATGTCAACCGCTTAAATGGCAAGGCTATCTCATCTTTCATTACCGTTTTAAAAAGATACCCTATCATTTCTTCAACTATTGAGAGAATATCTTCTTCCGTTACAAAAGACATCTCTATGTCAAGCTGTGTGAATTCAGGCTGGCGGTCTGCCCTTAAATCCTCGTCACGAAAACAACGGGCCATTTGATAGTACCGTTCAAAACCCGATATCTGAAGAAGCTGCTTTAAAATTTGAGGAGACTGTGGGAGGGCATAAAACTTCCCCTTGAAATTACGTGCTGGAACAATGAAATCCCTTGCCCCTTCCGGAGTACTTTTAATTAAAATCGGCGTTTCTATTTCAAAGAAATTATGCTTATGAAGGAAGTCCCGGATAGAAAAGAATACTTCATTCTTGAAGATAATATTATCCTTTAATTCCTTTCGTCTCAAATCAAGATAACGGTATTTTAAACGCAATTCCTCTTTTATCTTATCGCCTTCCTTCAATTCAAACGGAAGTATCTTTGACTTATTAAGAACTGTAAGGGTTTCCGCAATGAATTCCAAGCTCCCTAATTTATCTTCCGCCTTGACATTAGAATCAGGCCGAGGACGGGTAGCCCCTGAAACACTGATAACCCATTCAGCCTTTAAATCCTTGGCAGACTCCCAGACTTCAGGGAATTTCTCTGAATCAAAGATTACCTGGATCATTCCGGTTACGTCCCGAAGATAAATAAAAACTAAATTACCCAAATCCCTTTTCGAATCAACCCAGCCTGAAAGTAAAACTTTCGTTCCGGGTCCTTTTTCTGACAGTGTTTTTATCCATTCTCTTTTCATATTATGCAATAGTATCCTCTAAATCACCGGGAATAGTCGGTGCCGGCGCGGTTTCTGAAGGATCCTCAACCGTCTCACGGTAAATCTCCTCCAAGGTGGTTACTCCATCAAGCCATTTTTGAATAGCTGCTTCACGTAAGGTTTGCATCCCCTGAGAACGAGCAACCCTCATTATCTCTGTAGTAGTTGCATGTTCAATCATTAAATTCTGAATCTTTTTTGTAATTCGCATAACTTCATAAATTGCGGTCCTTTTAAAATATCCTGTGCTTGCGCAATATGGACACCCCTTTCCTTCGTAGATCACAACATCCTTGTACTTCTCGGGATTTAATCCTAATTTAACAAACTCCTCCGGGGGTACTTCTATCGGGGTTTTACATTTGGGGCAAATCTTCCTTATTAAACGTTGGGAAACAGCTCCAACCATCGAGGCGGCAATTAAAAAGGATTCAACGCCCATATTCGTCAAGCGGGATACAACGCTCGGAGCGTCGTTTGTATGAATAGACGAAATGACAAGATGCCCTGTTAGTGCTGCTTTAATTGCAATCTCTGCCGTCTCATGATCACGAATCTCGCCAACCATGATAATATCCGGATCCTGACGCAGAAAAGAACGGAGGGCAGATGCAAATGTAAGATTCACCGCATCATTGGTATTAACCTGATTAACTCCCGGAAAATCAAACTCGACAGGATTCTCCGCAGTCATGATATTCGTATCGTCCGAATAGATATCCATTAAACAGGTATAAAGAGTCGTTG
>JAQVHJ010000233.1 GCA_028696285.1 bacterium | reverse complement strand
CTTTAATAGCTTTGAAATAGAAATATGATTTTAACAGGGACTTTTACGAGACTTGGAACGGGAAGAAGAAAGACAAAGACATATAAACAGGGAACGGAAGGGAACAAGATGAAATTTAATTGGCTGATTTTAATTTAAAGTAATATATTGAACAAAAAAGCGATAGATACTTAAAAATCCAGAGAATGTAAAATATTTTTTCACAGGGATTAAACGGGATTAAGAAGAGAAGATAAATTTACTTAGTTGATTTTAAATTAAATTATTTTTCTTATATTATTCATTTGATGATTCAACAGCCCTGAACGACTGCCCTACGAATTTTAGATTGCTTCGTTATTTCATTCCTCGATAATTACATTTCATATACCCTAAAGTGTTTTAAATGATTGAGTTGAACTATATTCCTCGAACTTAGATTACTTCAAGTTGCAAGCAACTTATCGCAATTACATTCTCGAACTCGAACTGAAAATTCAACAGCGTTGAATTTTATGGACAGGGACTTTTACGAGACTTGGAAGAGAAAAGAAAAAATATATATTTTACCATGAAGATAAGTTTCGCACTGCGAACATAAGATTTGTAATTATCATATATATTCCACTCTCCACACTCCACTAATATCCATGTCATATGTTATGGGCCGGCACCCTTACTTCGTTTTAGGGTAAACCTATTATGGAACAAAAGACAGAGTCCATCACCCAATCTATTATTTTCTCTTTGACTGTATGTTAATAATTATTCCTGAAAATATTATTAGAAAAATATTTGCCATCAATATATAAAATAAACCCGGCATAAATAAAAAAGTAGAAGTATCTAATAAAAGTGGGAATAATATAATCATTAGAATTATTAATCCAATAAATTGTAGAGCTATTGCATTTGATTTTTGAGTTTTTGCTCTTTTTCTATTTAATTCTATTAATATAAACATTAATATTAATGCTATAAAAACCATAACATTCGCAAAATACATGTCGATTAAACGCAAAAAATAAATTTTAAAGGAAACATCTTGGTAATCGCATTGAACGCCTTTGCCTTTAGTAAAATATAAAGATATAATATCTTTTGATAGGTTTCCTTTATCAAAATGATCCTCCGGATTAGGACACCAAACAGTAAAATCAGATGAATCCCAGCCATTCACATAATAATTATAATCCTTATCAGAAGAAGGACATGTCGGTAAGGATGTAATATAACCTAACTCTTCTAAAACTTCTAAATTTTGAGGATAATGACCATTATGATCAACCGAATAATTGGTTATCATAAGCCCAAGGTTCCTGAGATTGCTTTTGCAACTTCTGAATATTGATACTGTGCGACCAAATGCTTTTTCAGAAATAATAATAAAAATAAAGCATAGTAAAATTATTATAATAATTCTTTTTGCATTGAATTTCTTTATAATCTCATTCATATATATCTCTATCTTCCTTCCACACCACCGGGACTGCCATTGTTTTTTGTCAAATGAAAACAGGGAATTAAAGTTTTCAATCTTAGATTATTTTTGATATTCATGGATAAAACCTTCTTCTGAATCATAATATAATTTATAAACATTAAAATAACGAGAATGAGTTTGGGGATCCGGGCAGGATATTCTAAAATGATTATCTGATTTCTGATAGATATACTTTGATTTTGATTCAGGACAGAAAAGAGAAGCATCAATTGAAATATATTTACTTAGCTGTTCTAAAGATTCAGGATATCTATTATATCTACTTTTAAACTCAACAATCCCAGCTGCTATTTTCCTTATATTCATTTTGCATTCAAAATGATTAATAGCAATTGTATCAGTACTATCTATAGGAATAACACCTTCTTCACTATCATAAAGAAGATACTTACATTTACTATAACTGCCAGTATATCCTTTATGTTTTTCTGGATTAGGGCAATAGATTATAAATCCATCAATGGTTTTTTCATATATATATTTTTCATCAGTAGTCGGGCAAGTAGGCTGATATTTCATAGCTTCTATTTCAGGTAAATTATAAAGGTTATTGGGATAATTCCCATGTTTTTCATGATATTCTTGAACTATTATCCCCATCGTTTTTAAATTTCCTTCACAATTAGATTCCAGTGCAGTTTTTTGCCAAGAAATTAAAAAACTAATAAATGAATATGCTAATCCCAGAATTATTATGCCCCCAAGAATATATGCAGATATAATAATTATTTTTTTCTTATTTTTCTTCATTTGTTTTAAACCTATTAGTTAATTATACCACGAACTTTGTGTTTTGTCAAATGGAAACGTAAACGGGAAAATCAGTTCCAGTTCAAGTACCTAGTTCTAGATGAGATTGCTTCTTCAGGTTCTTTGAACCTTCATCGCAATGACTAATAACGTTTTTTGGTTTGCAGATATTTTTTGGTCATTGCGAGGAGCAACGCGACGTGGCAATCTCCCTTTATCTCGTATTATCTAGACGAAGTTGAGATCTAGCAAGCGCAGCGATGCGTCCTCACCGTTCGCCTGTACAATTATCTTTTGTTAGATAATATTTTTGTCGCATAATATTGTAGTATTAAATACTGTTGATACGGGCGAAGGCCCTTCTCCCCTACGATGTGTATCATATGTTTGTAATACCAAATCTTACCGTTTACCGTTCACCACTTACCGTTGAACAGAACACATCGAACTTGACTATACGGAGGAAGGATTTTATGAAGGTTTGGATTATTTTTATTATCAGGATAAATATAAGGCCGATATACGGGATGAAGGTGAACATGCGGAATGGAATGAAGAATGTAGCTACGATAAAATTCAGGAAGCCTGTCACTATTAATATCCAGATCATTGTCTCGGCATCGGAAAAGATTAATTTCCTTCCGGTTTTTAATGCGGTCCTCCAGTCGGTGTCATTTACTATTAAATCATATTCGGCGAGATTTCTCCAGAGATAAAAGAAGATGTTTGATACTCCAAAGACTGTTAGGAGAAAGAATGCGAATACAAACATGAAGACATCATACACCCAATGAGTCTTGAAGAATTTCGGGATCATGATATATGGAGAAAGCGCTACGAAGATAGAAAGGAAAATAACAAAAACAATTATGATATAATACGAAGCAATTATAAAATTAATATTTAATGTTCTGATCGCGAAGTACTTTGCATTTTTAAAGATGGACTTGAAAATGTTATCCGGTTCTTCCTTATTCACATCATAGACTGCTGCTCGGAGTCCGGTATAGAAGCATATAACGAAAATAAAGAGAAAAGATAAAACGATAATATCCGCAATTAAAAGAAATATTAATGAAATCAGGCTGGATTTTTCCACATACATTACCCAATTTGCGAAGTCATTGAGAACCTTCCAATCAATCCCTAAAAATATCCTGTTCAACAGGAAGATATTTCCTGATAGTATCCCTCCGATTAAAAGATCAAGAATGACCTTAAATCCGAAAAATATTAAAGCAAGTTTAAAATTATTATATGCGAGTTTGAATCCTTTCCCGAAATATTCAAGTACTTTTGATAACATAGTCTAAAGATACCCTAATCCCTTAAGAGTATCTTCAATCTTCTCTTCTTCCGATTTCGAAAACACCTTCTTCAATCCCTTCTTCTTGAGTACCGAACTCCCCTTATACACAGGCTGATTCCCATTAATGAACTCTTCCGTGTACAGGTTATTAATGACCTTCCCGTCTATATCAACCGGGATCGGCAGTTTATTCATATACAGTATATTCGGGAGGAAATCCTGGAGATCCATTTCAATTCTCTCATTAGTCTTTCTCAGGTACGGCCCTGTTCCTATCAGGATACCCTTCTGCCGATGCGTCCCTGTAAATACCCATCTTTCCCCGACCGGTTCATTTGTAATGAACCCGTAAAGATTCGTTGCGAGATACCCCTTCTCAAGCGCGGAGAACGTAATATCGGGGGCATGCTCAACATGCGGTCCGTTATACAATGAATGCTTATCCCAGATCTGCCCGTTAATAGGACCGGAATCCGGATCTTCCATCTTTGCTAAAGCTTCCGTTATTTCCTTATAGACCTTAGCGTATTCCTCTTTTGTCTTAACACAGCCGGTAATGAATTTTTCATGTGAATTTATATAGATCTGTCCCCAACCCGTTGTTGAGAAAGCCACGCTCTTTGACCAGTCAATATCCCTTACTGTCAATAAGAAATCCTTTCTTGACTGCATCCGGTAAAACTCCTCCCCGATCGGCCGCTGATGCGCGCGTAAACCCCAGTTTGCAAGACGCTTCACGATATTCTTGAACAGCCATGCATGCGTAATTCCCTTCTGCCATAACTTATAACGGAGCTTCGTAACCCACCTGTTTTTCAACTTGATAAATCCGTTTTTCAGAAGCCATGTATTCAATGCAATCGTTTTATGCCACCTTCCGAAACCGTGATCGGACATGATCAGGAGTGTATCATTCTCCTTCATGCGTTCCATTAAAATCCCGATGTAGTTATCAAACATCTTATAATATGAACTGACTTTCTCCCTCAGGCGTTCAATCATTTCAGGATCATAATCCCCCATATCCGGTTCGATTATATGCCATAACGCATGTGAGATCTGGTCATTCCCGAACTCGTGTATGAATGAAAAATCCGGGTTCAATCTCTCCTGGAGATAATTAAAGACATTGAACTTATATGTCAGGTGCTGAATAGCTTCATCAATGAATGTGTTTATCAGGCTCTCGTTCAGGTTAAGAATGAACATA
>JAQVHJ010000232.1 GCA_028696285.1 bacterium | reverse complement strand
TGCTTGAAGATTCAAAAAGACTGGCAGAGATTAAAGAGCTGTCCCGGGAATTTATTGGAATGAATACCGGGGTTGCATCGAAGATCTTTTCTGATATTGTCAAAAGATATTTTTTTATGGAGAAAAAATTCAGCGACGGTTGAATGATGTTTGAACACGGTGAAAAAACCGGATCATGTTTAAAAGCGAAAAAAGAAATCTTAACGATTTCTGCGGAGGAAACGGGAAAGTAAATGAGTAATTCTTTTAATGCTGGAATGGAAGATTTTGGTGATGATGCAGTGAAGTTAGTTGTAATTGGAGATATGCATGAAGCGGAAAATGTTAAGATTGCCTTAACAAAATCTAAGATAGATTATTTCATTAAGTACAGTGAAGTCCGGAGAAATGAATCTCTCGGCACTTCACCGCCGACCGAGTTTTATGTGAAGAAACCCGATTTCTACAATGCATTAAACGTAATCCGAAATATAAAAGGGAAATCTATTATAGAAGTCGCTCCGGCAGACCAAGGCCCAAAACTCCAAACAAAAAACACAATGGCTTTGGTAGTAATAGTTTTTATCGCCATTTCACTCTTAGCTTGCGGCATTTCCTTCCTATTAATGAATACGAAATAATTTATGAGGGGAAAGATGAAAACAAATAAGTTTGGTTATTGTGGTTATAACTGTGGAATCTGTCCGGCAAGATCTAAAAATAAAGAAACCCGGCGAAAAATGGTTGAAGTCTGGAAGAAAGTTTTCGGACACCAGATGTATACAGAGGAGAACATGCCAATCGCCGAACCATGCCCCGGATGTAAGGCGCCCGGCCCCTGCGCCGACACTGTTTGCAAAGCAAGACCATGCGCAAAATCAAAAGGACTTGAGTCTTGTGTTGATTGTGATGAGTTCCCTTGTAAAAAGGTGGCCGGACTGCTCGCAACTGCAGAAGGGATGTTTATATTCACGTTGCCGAAAAAGAATATTCAGTTATCAGAAGAAGAATTTAACCTGGGAATGCGCCAGTTCGATTCAATGCCCGGGATCTTGAAGATGCTCATAGACAAAGGCAAAGCTCCAAAATGGATTAAAACAAATTATGAATGGGGCTTCAAGAAAAAATAATTCTGTTAAATTTTTTTATTTGAAAAGGTAAAATTGGAAACATTCCCTCCGTGTGTCCGGAGTGTTCGTAGGTTTCAATTCACATTAAAATGCCTCATAAGTATCCTTTGCTTTTTAGTTCCAAGTATCGTAATTTAAAAGAACTACATCAATTTTTAATTCGTAATGGTGCATACCACGCGTTGCACGTTCAATCCAAAAATTTTAATTGTATATTCCACGCTCCACGCTCCACCTTCCACCCTCAACTAACTTACTTGTCATATGTCATGGGCCGGCACCTTTTTCTTTTTTTCTCTGCCCCGGTAATGTCATTGCGAGGACCGGTGCGAAGCGAAGGGACGCGGCAATCTACCTGGGTGTTATTAATAATTAAACAATTTATTGTTCTTATGTATGTAGGCCCAGGTTTTAACCTGGGTAATAATGACCAGAAAAATATCCGGGCTTCAGCCCTTGCTTTAGTCCGATTAATCGGACGATGGAATCCATGTCAGGAATAAATTCCTGATTGTTTGTGCTTCAGTATACCGTGGTTAAAACCACGACCTACAAACATATTTAGAATAAATTCATTAAAAAAAACTTTTGTAAATCAATATACCATTTGTTGATTAATTAAAATAAATTTAATAAAAAAAACGGGGAAACTCCTGCACTTTTTTTTACTTGACAGAAAAGTAAATATATAATATAATAGTTCTTTAATGAAAAAAGAGAGGTGTTGTATGCAGAAGAAAATGGATTTATCCAAATTTCAGGTATGCGATCTTATTCAATTTGCAATGAAAAGCGAGATAGAAAGCAGGAAGTTGTATGAAGAGTTGAAGACAAAAACAAAAAACGCATTTCTCAGAGATCGGTTATCATTTTTAATAACAGAAGAAAACAAGCATAAAAAGGTTTTAGATAAATTATTTAAATATTTATTCCCGAAAAAGAAAATAGTAATTCCCAAGAAAAATATAGTTCCTCTTCCACCTGTAAAAGTTTCGGAAGGGAAGAGAATAAGCGCAATATTAGGTGAAGCAATGAAGGCGGAAGCTGCTGCGCGTAATTTCTATTCAGCAATGGCGGACCTGTTTAAAAAAGAGAAACAAATCCAAAAATCCCTTAAATTCCTATCTAAAATGGAAGACGGTCACTATAAACTTCTTGAAATTGAACGGGACAATGCAAGGTATTTTGAGGATTATGAAGAGGGTTGGGAATTGATGCATGTTGGTCCGTAAACGGGGAATTTATTAAAATGATAGAAGATATAATAAAAATACATGATAAATATCAGTTTGAGTTAAAGCTTAATTATAAATTGAAGGAAGATCAGAAATATTCCGAGTATAATGTCGATGCATATTTATTTCTTCCAAATAGTTTGGATATAAATTGGTTTACATATAGAAAGGATGATTTTTATAATGACCTTCAAACAAATGTCCGATTTAAAACGCCGACATTTACCTTGAGGGAAATTTCTCTTGAAGAGAATCCCCCTTTAAAGAACTTGAATAAAAGCATAAACGAATTTGTTAAAGATCAAAACCGTGAAAATTTTATTAATTACGAATACCAGTTAAAAATGTTCTGTTGTATTGTAAAGACGGCATTACGTGATCATGTTGACTTTATTTTTAAGAAGAATAATGAGAATGACATAAAGACATTGATCACAGAATATTTAAAATATGTTTCTGTTATTAGAAATAAAATTTCTGATTTCAGGATACTAATTAATATTCCCAAAATTAAAAAGAAACAATTCCAGATATATCTTTTTACGGATGAATATTTAAGTTTATTAATTGAAAACTCGAATTTTAAATTAATAGAGATTCTTGAGTCAAAAAAGTTTAAGTCACTTGAAGATTTCAAGAAGGAATTGCTTTTATTGTCAGATAAAGAACTTAATTACAGGAAAACAAATGACTACCCGTCAATTCCTAAAAAATCTGATGAAAATGAAGAGTTCCTTTTCAGGCAGAGTGTTTTAAAGAAGTTTACCGGAAATGTTCTGTTCCTTTATATTAAACGTACAAAAGAAGGAAGACTGCTTGAGCATATTCTTTTTGGCCTTGCAGCGGGGTTTGCAATGCTTTTTGCAACAGCGGTAGCATTTTATTCTCAGGTTATTTACGGAGGATTAACCCTCCCTGTTTTTATTGCATTAGTCATTAGTTATATCTTTAAGGACAGAATTAAAGAAGTAATGAGATATTATTTCAGTTCAAAAATCAGAAACCTTCTTTTTGACCATAAACTATTTATTTTTACTAATCAGAGGGAAAAGGTCGGGTATTGTAAAGAGAGTTTTTCCTTTATACCTGAACAGAAACTTCCTGTAGAGATTAGAAAATTAAGGAATAAAGATCATATTACTGAGATAGAAAATGGCTGGGTTGGGGAAAAGATTATCCTTTATAGAGAACAGATAAAACTCTTTTCAAAAAAATTATTAAAATCCTTCAGGGGGTATCAATTTGACGGAGTAAATGACATAATGAGGTTTAACATTATGCGGTTTCTCAATAAAATGGATAATCCGGAAAAGAGCGTTCATGTCTTTGAAGACGGGGAATTTAAAAAGATTTACGGGGAAAGGGTTTATCATTTAAATTTAATCCTTAAATATTCAAATACGACGAGCGAGAAGTTTAAACGCTTCAGAATAATAATGAATAGAAACGGTATCAAAAGGATTGAACCGGTAGAGTTTCAGGAGTAGTTTTGTTTTACTGCTTTTCCAGAATTACTGTATATGCATAATTATTCATATTGTTTTCAAATTCTGTTTGTAATGAAATCGCGCCTTTTTTAAAATCAATTTTTTTATTATTAAAAATCATTTCTCTGCAGGACAATCCCGTTCCGTCTACAAGAAGAAGAAAGTCTGCCGGTGAATAGCATCTGATAGATTGCATCCGCTTTTTCCTTTTATCATTCTTCGGTTCCCAAATATCGATCCATCGGCTTTTAATAGCATCGAAATATGAGTATTCTGTCATGTCAACGGAGCCGGGGATATTTTCAAGCCGGTCCAATTCAATTTTCTTTCCGGCATTCTTAATCGGGCCGAAGGGGTGGTACGCATCCAGGATTGCAATTCCGTTCTTTTTCAGCCATTCTTTTGAGATTCTTTTTAATAATCTTCTTTGATCTTGATCGGTACCGAATCCGAATGATTCAAAAATGCAAACCCCGTCAAATCTTTTATTAATTTTTACGCTTAAAAAATCGCCTTCTATGGGGAGCAGGTTTTTTCTTGTTTCTGAATATTTCTTTATTAAACCGATATTTTTTCTACTCAGCTCTACTGCCGTAATTTTATAACCGTTTTCGGCTAAATATGCAGCAGTTTCCCCGGTTCCCGCACCTAATTCAAGAATCCCTGCACTCTTATTCTTAATATATTTTCTTATTAACTCAAGCCGGCCTTTTAAATTCTCTCCATCATACCAGCTCTCTCCCCACCAATCAACAGCTGAGTCGTAAAACTTTTTAATCCATTCTTTGTTTTCCGGATTTTGTTTCATAATTCTCCTCTTTCGTTTAGATAAATTAACATATGATTGTAAATGATTCTAATAACAATTGTCAAGTAAATAAATTACAGAAGTTTTTAATTTTACGGTTCATGGATCACGAATCACGAATCACGATCTATGTAGTTCTTGA
>JAQVHJ010000231.1 GCA_028696285.1 bacterium | reverse complement strand
AAATAACCTCTTTTTCTTTGCAGACCGCTCCGAAGACTGAATCAAATGTGATTGCGGAGAAATACACTCCGAATTGTGTTCGTTCATTAATTACTCTTCTTTAACAGATTGGGGTGTCTCCCTTCTTTGCTCCTTTAACTTCAATATGAAAAGTCGCTGAATCATTGATATATTCCGTGATCGCTTCTATTACCATCTCTTCCGGGGGATAATCCTTCTCTCTCCCGTCAGAATGTCTGTATTTTCTATCTTTATCATTAAATTCCCGCAAAAACCGTTTCTCCTTCTCGATATCCCTGCCGTTAAATCTTACTGTAGGTAATCCCGGGACCCTGAATCTTTTGGCTGACTCTTCATCCTCAACAGGAATATAATTTATCTCATACTTCGGGATCTTTTCCTGAACATGCTTCTTGACAAGATCCTTGAAAACCTTATAACTTGAAAGTGCGCCCTTATAATAAAAATCAACCTTCATTTTAGAACTCCAATTTTCATTTTTCAGTTAAATAAGTAACTGCCGGAATAGAAAAAAATCTTGTCCCGGAATTTTATCCATATTGTTTTATTATACATACTATTATTCTTTTTTTCAAGTAAAAAATAAACAAACCCGGATAATGTGCCGACCCTTTACTTTTTACTTTTTTTTAACATTACATTGATATTCAAATATTGCATTATTTTTCTGAACTTCGCCAACAGTGTTTTATAATTCTTCACCCCGGTCTTAAGACCGGGGTTACTCAACATCAACTCCTGAAGGAAAGGAAAATATAAATTTTAATCCAGATTGAGATCGAGATAGAGATTGAGACTTAATTCAGTATCGTCAGCATTCGATACTTGCATTAAAAAAGTTTGCGAAGCAAACCTTACCCTTACGCACTACCCTTACAGATTCATGACCGGGGTTACTCAACATCAACTCCTGAAGGATGAAAAGGATATGATGCAGTTCTATGACTTCTTTTTTTTTAACATTTCTATTTTGGTGATTAAAAATAAATATTTTTACATCCCAGAGGGATAGAACGGTTTTTCCTCACCATTTCATTGGTGGGTATGAGTGCAGAAAGAGTGTATTGCAGAGTTCAAATAAATCTAAGCAAAATAATAAAATTTATGTAATGTTCATCTTACAGATAACCGTTTACCAATCACAATTCACAACTTCTTTCCACTCTCCACATTCCACCCTCCACTATCCACTTATATATGCGTTTTTTTTTGTCTGGCACCATTGCTCTGCTGCTTTTTCCATTGACAATTTTTTAAGTGTTTGGTATAATATATCAAAATAATCGGAGGGATTATGATATTCAAAGCTATTAAGTTCGCAGCAGATGCTCATACCGGTCAGTTCAGGAAGGGAACAAAGATCCCGTATATTTCTCATCCTATTAATGTCATGAAGATCCTCTGTGAATATGATTGCAGTCAGGATGTAATTATTGCGGGAATCCTACATGATACTGTTGAGGATACCTCGGTCACTATAGAGCATATTGAAGAAGTCTTCGGAAAGAATGTTAGTGATATAGTCCGGGGTGCTTCAGAACCGGAAAAATTAAAGAAGGACCCGCAAACCAATGTGAGCTGGAAGGAACGGAAACAGCACACTATTGATTTCATTAAAAAGGATGCTACTCTTGAACAACTGTTAGTCTCCTGCGCTGATAAACTCGATAATTCCCATGCAATTCTGGATGATTTCAATAAACTCGGGGATAAACTTTGGAAGAGGTTCAATGCAGGGAAGGATGAACAGAAATGGTACTACTCGGAATTATCAAAAGCTTTCCGTAAACAAGGAAAAAAATTCGGAGATGCGCTCAGTTCAATAGCAAATCAATTGTCTATTACTGTAAAAAAAATATTTAAATAAACCCGGCAAAAAATGTCAAAAGAACTTGATAAAATGACACCCGAGGAATTAGGTAAACTCTTCCCGATAATTCTTTCGGAACCCAAGGAAGATTGGCCTGTATTGTTCATGAAAGAGAAGAAAAGTCTTGAGAAATTACTCGGAAAGAAGAACATCAACAGGATCGAGCATATTGGAAGTACCGCGATCCCTGGAATTATGGCCAAACCAACGATTGACATACTACTGGAAATTTTTGAATCTGCAGAAACAGGAAAAATAATTGAAATCCTGAAGAATCATGGATATCATTATATCGAACATAAGGAAAATCCTCCGCCGCACATGTTGTTTGTAAAAGGTTATACACCTGAAGGATTTAAAGGACAGGCATTTCATGTTCATGTACGATACCCCGGGGATTGGGATGAAATCTATTTTCGTGATTATCTCCAAACTCATCCTGAAGATGCCCGGGACTATGAAAGACTTAAGATAAAACTTTCAAAAAGATTTAAAAACGACCGGGATGGATATACGGAAAATAAAACCGGTTTTATTAAAAAGATTACCGGATTCGCGAGAAAGAAAATTTAATATTAACTCCTAAAATAATACTGTATTTTGGGAAAAGAAAACAGGAGTTTCCCCAATTTCTGTGGCTAAAATCTATACCTATTCCTATATAGGCAAATAAATAATATCAGAAAGTGAAACTAATATGATTTCAAAAAATGTGAAAACTTTTAAAACTTTTAAATAAATTTACAGATAAATTTATTGTATTCAATAACATTGCTAAAATACAAAACAATTTATTGTTCTTATGTATGTAGGCAATAGCACCACGTAGGGTGCATTGCCCTGCCCAGGTAATGTCATTGCGAGAACCGGAGCGAAGCGAAGGGACGCGGCAATCTACCTGGGTGATAATGAACATAAAAATATTCGGGCTTCAGCCCATGTTTTCGTCCGTTTAATCGGACAATGGAATCCATATCAGGAATAAATTCCTGATTGTTTGTGGTTCAGTTTACCGTGGTTAAAACCACGGTATACAAACATATTTAGAATAAATTCATTTTGAAAATATTCTTTTGTAAATCAATATTTCGTTTCCTGATTAATTAAACTAAATTTAATAAAAGAAATGTGGAAACTCCGGTAAAAGAAAATCCTTGCATTTTTCGAAAAAATAAATTATAATATTTCAAAAGGAAATCAGATGGATATAATTGAGAGAAAAATTGACCTGCTAAATAATAAAATGATCAATACCGTCCAGAAAAGCGGATACCTCTCCAGCCACCGGCATTTGCATGCTCTCAAAACCACCAAACGCCATCAATTTATCCCGTCGCTTTTTGAAAAGAACACGAAGCAATGGGAAGAATATATTTTAAATTATCAAAATCCACAGGCAGAGATCCTTGAAAAGATCTATGTTGATCAACCTCTTGTCATATCGATCAAAGACAATCAAGTTCACACGACCAGTTCCCAGCCCACTGTAATGGCAATGATGGTTGAAGCCGGAAAGTTAGTTTCCGGGATGCGGGTTTTAGAGATAGGTACAGGGAGCGGGTATAATGCAGCATTCTTAGCAGAGGTTACTCAAAAACAGGAAAGTGTAGTAACCATGGAGATTGACAAGCAGATTTTCAATCTTGCGCAGGAGAATTTAAAAAGGGCAGGATATGATAAGATAATAACCGTCAATAAAGACGGCGGATTTTCCGAACCCATTTATGCGCCGTATGACAGTATTTTAGTCACGTGCGCCGCAACAGATATCTCCCGGAGATGGATTGATCAATTAAAACTGCACGGAACATTAGTAATGCCCCTCGCAACGAAGGGTGTTGAAGTCCTTTTAAAATTAGATAAAATTGACGATGCAGAAATGATCGGTACGCCCATCTCCTATGTCAGATTTTTACGGCTTCAAGGGATTACATCAATGATAAATCATTATCATTTAGATGCTAAGAAATTTCATTCGTTTGAACGGCTCTTGAAGAAGGATGCGAAATTTGACAAGCCGTTAAATGAGATGTTTGCGCAGAACTTTCATAGAAAGAAAATTCTTGATTTTGCATTCTATCTTTCCCTTGTCGAGCCTGACATGATTACCTATGAAGATGATTCTGATGACAACCTCGGATTAGGATACGGAATCTGGAAGAAGGATACTGAAAATGGCGGTTTGATTCTTGTCTTCCCCGGTAAGGTTTTTCATTACGGAGGGGAAGGAATTAAAGATCTTATTCTCAAGTATGTTGAAGATTTTCATGCGCTTGGAAATCCGACATTGAATAATTATTCGATTGAAATCACAAGCTCATTTAAACCGCTTGAAAGTAAAAATAATCTTTTCTGGAATATAAGAAGAAGGAACCTGAATACTCTCTTCATTTTAAATAAATAAAGAAAATGCTGGCTAAAATTATCAATAATTCTATTCGGGATGAACTTATTAAATTAGGGAAAATTATAGACCTTGATTTAAATAACATTTATAAGCATACAATATTTGAAAAGCAAATTTTTAAACAGATATTTAAGTTGTCAGGATTGAAATTTGAAGATAGGCCGGTCGATGAACTGGAGGAGATCTTTCTTAAATTCTGGGTAAAGGAACTCAAGGTAAGTATCCCTGAAGATGCTGACATCAATTCCATCTTTGAAAATATCCTCAGGAAAGTAAGGCAATTTAATGATTATGAAAAATTAAAAAAGCGAAAAACATTTGATCGTCTAATCAAAGCTTCTTCGAAAATGCTTCTTCCTGTAAACCCTGCCTCCGGAATAATGCTTTATAAACTTCACAAGGATGAGAACAAGCGTAAAATCCTTGAATTTTTATTTCAGGCGGAGCAAATAAATAGTGTTCTCCTTGATAATGAGAAGACAGGG
>JAQVHJ010000230.1 GCA_028696285.1 bacterium | reverse complement strand
TTGCAGCAATTGCATCAGGTGATGATGATGTGATTGGAATGGGAATTGGATTTGGGTGCGGTGGATTTATGGCAATTATTTTAGGGATTGTATTTGCTATAATTACTTTCAAAGCTGCAAAGGCATTCGCTGAAGAAAGAAAAGCCTGGGGAAGAACCTGGGGAATTATTGTAGGTATTTTAAGCGTAACTGCAATAGTAGGTATCTTCATCTTAATAGGATTATTCAGCGAAGAATCAAGCCAGTGGGCAACTTCGTAACAGTTATTTAATATCGATTTTTATCTTACAGACCTCGAGATTTTGATATTTAGAAATAAGTCTTATCTCGAGGTCTTTTTTTTATAGTACCGGACTCAAAAGGCTTCGCATCGAATATTGAAAATTGATGATACGCTCATGTGAATGCTTTCTTGTTTACAACGGCAAATTAAAAGTGGCTCTTCTCCCTTTAATTTCACAATGATTCGCTTCGCGAATACACGGGAAAAACTTCAAAGATCATTTTTCAACTACCAAACACCATGCACACACTGCTTAATTGTTATTAATTATAAAGTTAATTAGAAACAAAGATCTGGTGATACTTACACACCTAATGAATGAAAAATATTTATCGACAGGGATTACAAGGATTAAAAGGATTATTTATAAACAGGTTGAATGCTTTGCATTCAAGAATTAATGGATAATATATATCAAAAATAAGAGATGGTTAAGTTAGGTAACAAGTAATTTCATTAGGATATTTTATATTGATTGAATAATCGATTCTTTTTCAACAACATTATCTTTTATATTTGAATATATTTATCCATTAATAGAGCATAACAAAGTTATGCTAACCTGTTTATTCAGGTTACTCTGTAACCTTTATCGTGATTGGTGAACCGTAAACCATGAACCGGAATTTATCTTTCTTACGATTCACTTTTCTTTTCAGCGTGTTCGGCGCAGAGTCATGCATCCTTGTGGTGCATGGTGATCGGTAGTTGAAAACACATCCGATATCTTGTTAAGTAGTTTTTTTTGCAGAACATTTGCATCATTATTTACAATGCGATACTCCCAATTTTCAATTTTCAATTGTAAGTATTCCCTCCGTGTCTCCGTGGTGAAAAATAACATGCATTCGCTCATCAAGTATCAACCGCTCTCTGGTTCAGTGTAATAAATGATAAAAGAACTATATTCCAAATTTTCAATTTTCAATCCAAAATCTTCAATTTTCAATTGGAAATATTCTCTCCGTGGTCGATGTTTATCCCGAACGAATGTGAAGGATCTCTCCGTGGTGAAAAATATTTTTCTTTCGGTTCACGGACCATCCCGATTTCAGTGGAATCTTCATCGGGACTACTCGCTATTAAATCCTATGCTCGAAGCGAATCACGATTATACCCTTCATGTCCTTCATGCACTTCATGGTGAAAACATTTACATTCAAATTAATTTGACAAAATTATTTGTCTGTGATATAATTATCTTTAACTCAGGAGGAAATGATGAAAATAAAGATTTTACTTGTTTGTATTTTAATTATCTTATCCATTCAAATTGCTTTTGCGGAAGAAGATGAATTTGACAGTTGGAAACCGAATTTGGCCGGAGGCTTCGGATATTTCCTTGCAGGATTCCAGGAAATGGATTTGAACAGTCTTAATTACAGATTGGTCAACAGCGGATATAGCGAATTCTCAAGCCAAACCAGTTCTTTTGGCGGCGGGGGCTATGGTGTAATAGGAAGATTTTTAATCGGGGGAGAAGGATTCGGAACTATTGAAGAAGAAGTAATCTCTCCAAATGCCCTGTACAGGCAAAGATTATCCGGAGGTGTTGGGATTTTTAAATTTGGTTATATATTTTATTCAGATGTCGTGAAAAGTTTTTATGCAGTATCCGGGATTGGCGGGGGAAGTCTCCATTTAAAGATTATTCAGAATGCAATACCCGATTTCCAGGGGCTGTTAAAGAACCCGTTAAAAGCGACATATCTACATAATGAATTCTTCCTGATGAACATAGGTGTCGGAGGGATCATTTTCTACGATCACAGCTCATCACCAAAATCAGTAGGCGGATTCATGATGGGATTTGAAGTCGGATATAATTTCTCAATCACAGAAGATACATGGTACCTTGATACAGATGAAGTCGAATTAGGCCCCAAAACCGGAATAGACGGCATCTACTTCCGCTTAAATTTCGGCGGCGGTTTTTTAACAAAAATTTAATGGTGCCTGGGTCCACAAGTAAACACCTATAAATTTTGTAGTAATTTAAATTTGTTGAAAAAATGATGAATTTTTTAGATTGTTTCATTTTATGTGTTAAAAATCCACTTGTTTTTTAATAAAAATCAACTTTTAGTAAAAAAATGATAATTTTTTTTAAAATAAGTAATTTAACGATTAAAGAGAACTAGAAATAATAAATATAAGCAAATATCACAAAAAATACATTATTTATCTATTTAAAGCAGACAATTTTATCAAATTTTATAGATTAAAACAAATGGGTGTGGACTTGTGGACCCAGGCACCAAGATTTAGATTGATTTTTTTTGGAATTCTGGTATAATCAATATAATTTGTTTAAGGAGTTATTATGTGGTTCAGAAAAATTGAAGAGATAAGAAGATTTGTAAGGAAGCGGTTGAAGAGTTCGGCTCATGATTATGATCATATTCTGCGTGTTGATAGGATTTCGAAGTTTCTTCTTACAGGTCATTCTGAAGCGGATTCGGATGTAATTGAGGTAGCTGTTCTTCTGCATGATTTATTCCGGGTTGCAGAGGATACGGATAAAACTGATAAGATTGATCATGCTTTGAAGGGGGCGGAATTTGCAGATGGTTATCTAAAAAAGCAAAAATTTAAAAGTGATTTTATCAGTAAAGTATGTCATTGCATAAGAGTGCATCGTTACAGGGTCGGCAGAGAGAAGCCTGAAACGATAGAAGCTAAGATTCTTTTTGATTCTGATAAGATAGATGTTCTTGGGGCGGTAGGTGTAGCGAGGGCATTCATGGTTGCGGGGGAGTATGGAGAGAGAATCTATTCCGATGCAGAAGTTGAAGATTATATCAAATTTAATTTGAAGGGCGGAGTGCTGCGGGGAAGGATAAAGGATTTGAAATTACATTCTCCTAATCTCGAATTTGAGACTAAGTTTAAGCATATACCAGACCTCCTTTTTACAAAAGAAGGGAGGAAAATTGCAAAGGAGAGGATTAAATTTATGGAGAATTTCTTTAAACAGCTTAAGGAAGAGATAACAGGATAGCTTTTAAAATATGAAGGATTCACCGAAATCTTTACGTTCCACATTCAGGATATCAATAACGGAAGGGATATTCGCCCAGATTTTTCTTTCTCTGCTGGGACCCGGGAGCGTTTTCCTAACGAAATTCGGGGTAATGCTCGGGGCTTTACCGATGCATTTCGGAATCCTTTCTGCGATAGGTCAGTTCTCCCAGATTTTCCAGCCTTTGGGGCTTCTTTTTACGCGCAGTTTGGAAAGCAGGAAGAAAGCTGTTATAAAGATAATTACCGTCGGCAGATTTCTCGGGATATTTTACGGGATTTTACCACTATTATTTCCTGAATATACTGCGATTTGGATCTTCCTGTTTTTATTTTTATGCAGCACATCAATTCAGGCGATAGGCGGTAATGCGTGGATTGCCTGGATTGCGGATATAATTCCCTTACGAATTCGCGGGAGATTCTTTGCGGTACGGACTCAGTTTCTAATGTTTGCAGGTTTGATTACGGGTATAATAGGAAGTTTATTCATTGATCTATTTGAGGGAGAGACATCCGTTTTAGCGGTGGGGATAAGGAATTTTTTTAATAATCCGGAATTCTTTCAAAGTTCAAATCTGAAATATTCATTCTTGATTGTGTTTTTTCTTGCAGTGACCGCAGGAATAATAGGTCTGTTCATTTTAAACAAGCAGTATGAAAAGAAGAAGGATATTGAAACTGGGAGTATTAAGGGAGTTCTGAAGGAATCGTTCAGCGATTCGAATTTCAGGAGATTGTTATTTTTCGGGATGTGGTGGATGTTCACGGTCGGGATCGGATCTCCGTTCTGGCAGCCGTTCATGATAAAGAATCTTGGCATGTCAATGTTTTATATTCAGATTTACGGGATTATCAGTACTTTTACATCTTTGCTCTTCCTGAAGTTTTGGGGGAAGTTAATTGATTATTTCGGGAACAAGACATCAATGCGGATTGCAATAGTTTTAGGGGGCTTAAATCCGCTGGTCTGGGTGTTTGCTTCAAGGGATGTGTACTGGTTTATTTTTGTTGAAGCGGTTACTTCGGGGATTATGTGGGCAGGCGCTTCCGTAGTAATGACGAATTTTGTCCTGGCAATTGCACCTGAGAAGAACAGACAGATTTACTCGGGTATCTTTGGAGCAGCAACGGGTTTTGCTATGATGACAACGATGTTATTGTCAGGTATTCTATTCCCGCCTGCAATGAAGATACTCGGTTTCTCATTGGAATCGGAACAGGTTCTTTTTGCTCTGACCGGGATTACAAGATGGAGCGCTCAGATTCCTATTTCTTTCGTGAATGAACCGCATGGGAAGTCGGTCGGGTCACTTATCACGTTTACTATCAATTTTACGAAAGTATAAATAAACGATTTCTTCCAGATGTTCTCAAGAAATAATCATTAGTAGAGGATAGTGGATAGTGGAGTGCGGAAGGTGGAGAGAGGTAAAATAAAGTATTAAATGCTAACAATACTATCTATTCCTATTTCTAG
>JAQVHJ010000229.1 GCA_028696285.1 bacterium | reverse complement strand
CGTTGAAGCGTTTAATATCGCAGGAGCTCTTTACCCGGGAACTGTTCTCAAGGCAGATTTTGAACCGCCGGATGAGTTTTTCTTTAAAGGTGAATTATTAGACAGTGATGGAAATATAAGGGTAAGTTGGGAGCAGGCGTTTGATGACGGAGATTATTTCGGGGAAGCGCATGAGTACAGAATCATTGCTTCTACAGAACCGATTAAAAATTCAATCGATTTCCATAAGGCATTTTTAGATCAATATACCTCAGGTCTTTCACGGGAGTTTAATTTTAATTCAAAGGAAGAGAATATTTACATTCTTGTAATAGCTTATGACGATGTTTATAATCATTCCCCGTTTCCAAAACCAAGGAAAGTAATTTTGCATTCAGAAGATAAACCGATTGTGTTCCCTAATCCATACAAGATTAATTCCGGCGCTGAAGGGATTAATTTTATCAATCTTCCGTCAACTGTAAAGATTTTTAATATATACAATATCTCAGGAGAACTTGTTTCAGACATTGAAAATATCCAAACCAAACAGATTGAATCAGCATTATTACCCGGGATTGAAGCGGAAGGTTATTTCTGGGATCTCACGAATTTGAATGGAGAGAAAATAGCATCGGGAACATATATCTTTTACGTCGAAGATCTATCACAAAATAAATTTACAGGTAAATTTTCCGTGGTAAAATAAATAGGGCGGACTGTTTATACTTGATTTACAAGGCCGTAAACAGGGGGATGAGCAGAGAAGAACTTCCGCATGAATTTCCCATTAATATCCAACTTCATTTCGATATCAGAATTAAAAATAACTAAATCAAAAGCAAAGATTCGGAAGAACAGGTCAAATACAATTAAGTCAGGGATAACTCTCCCGATTGAATCAGAGACCGGTTTAAAAATACTTAAACCCCCGGTATAATCCTGGTACTGGATAATCAGTCTCTTTAATACGGATTCAGATTGAATCTCGGGGATCAATTCAAAATTATCTGTTTTACGCTGAACAAAAAGAGCTTGGGAGTTATCCGTTGATTTTAATAGAAATGGAATTTTTGATGAACGGTATTCTTCATTCTCGGTAATAGGAAAATATTCCGATTCGGGCCGGTTGTAATAGTCCAGGGCATTATTATAAACCTTCGTAAACTCGGAAAAGCAAAATATTAAATGAAGAGAGAATAACTTAAATTCAAGCATCTCCATTATCTCAGATAATTTAATTGAGAATATTTTTGTTGTTCTTAATTCGATATTGGAAAATGATGGAATATCCTGGTCGTTTCTGAAAATGTCGTCAATGATAAAAAAAATCACCCAATACTCACGAAGGTCCGAGATATACGACGAAAGATCTGAATAGTCATTTAACCAGAAACAAGAAAGATACTTTGATTTCAGAGATTCAATATTTAAATCCTTTTTTTCAATATCAGTTAGAACATTTCCTGTGAGGAATAAACTTTTCCTGAAATTTTCCGCGAGATTTTTAGAATTCATTGTTTCTATTTTGAAATCATAGTCCTTTTTATATTGCGAATTCTTCTGAACAAGTGAATAATAATCACCGATATTCGGAATAAATTGAAGGGTCATTTCAGGATGATTTTTTTATATGGATAGAATTTCCTTGTAACCAATCCAAGGAACGCTGTATATCCGCAGATACATTCCCATTCACTGCATGCCTCGATATGCAGCGCAATGTGCATCTCTTCACGCGGAATATTCTCATTGATCAATTCCATCTTCGAGCCGCATAAAGGACAGATTGCAGGTGTGAAATCCTCTTTATCATTCTTTTCTTCTTTCATAAGAATAATTTTAACATAAATAAATGATATTGTCAAGAAATACTTCGGTGCCCGGGTCAACTATTTAACACATAGAATGGACAGGATTTTAGATACTTTATTTTATGGAGAGATTGCTTAGGTCCTGAGGATAATTTAAAAACGAAATTACTTGACATCTATAATAAAATATTATATCATTTAATTATGGAAACGCTGCCTTTAAGAACAATTTTAGATTATAAAAGAACTTATAATTTCAGGTTCAAACCGAATATTATAAAGCTTCAAGAATCTATAGTGGAAGTTGGAATACTTAAACCGGTAATAATCTCAGAAAATACAATTATCACGGGATATTCAAGGATACAGTCTGCGCAGGAACTAAGTTTTAAGGAAATCCCTGTTTCGATCTTAAATAATTTATCTCCCCAAAAAATCTTTAAAATAATTTATAATGATAATATTTTTGAGAAATTGGATGTGATAGATTTGGCGATGCTGGTTAAAATGGCTAATGAAGCTCAATTATCAGATAAGGATATCAGAGACATAGGAATACAATATGAAATAGAATCATTATTAACCATTGCAGGGTATCCGGAAGAATTTTTATCTCATTCACGCGAAAGAAAGATTCCTGATGATGTTCTTATAGCCCTGTCAGGAACTGATCTAAAAACAATGGATATTTTAATCGGTCTTGCATTGGCGGGAGTTAAACTGACAATACCGAATATTAAAGATTTTGATTCCCTCATTAGAATAGCCCAAATGAAGGATAGAAAAATAAACAAAGATTTCGAATTTGAATTACCGTTTGAAAGGATAAATAATAAAACAGGTTTAACTCAAATCTATGAGATGTTAGAAAAGAAGATTTACCCCGAATCTATGACTACCAGGGAAATGATAAAAGAAAAAATCGTAGAATTTAATAAAATAGAAAAGAATATTCGGATAAAAGATTACAATGAAGATTCCGGCACCTTTAAAATAGAGTTTGAAGTATCTTCATCAAAAGAAATAGAAAAATTAATGAATCAATTTGAAAAATCAATAAAAGATTTTTTACTTAGGATAGAATGCTTATATAAAAAATAGGGGAGAAAAATAGGGGACAGCCCGTGCGATTTTTGCGATTTTATCATATAACAATCCTTCTGTTGGAACATTTCTAAATCTTCAAATTATGTTGTATAGATTCAAATAATATTAATGTAAATAATGATAGAAAATTATTAATAATAAATATAGCGTTTTTATACCTATTTATAGGCAAATTATTAAATAAGGTAGAAAAAAAATAAAATAAACTTAACAAAAAGAAACACATTAAACATGTATATAAAATCGCAAGGGTGTCCCTCTAAATATTAAAAAATATTAATACATGAAATCGTTTGATACAAAGATTGGACATGTAATTTGCATTATATTGGGAATATTATGAAATTATAAAAAATAAATATTTATACATAATAAACAAAAATCCTTAGAATAATCGCAAAAATCGCACGGGCTGTCCCCTAATCCCGTCCTATTAAATATATAACATTATAGATAATTGCTATTTGTGAGATGACTTGGATTATTACGTTCCAGTCTGCGCGGAAGCTTCTGGGTACTATTATTATATCTCCGGGTTGGAGTTTTGGTATTTCAATTTGGTCATCGGATTTTATGTGTTTACTGAGGTCGATGTGTATGATTTCTTTCTTTCCGTCAACGACCCGAATAAGACGTACTTTTTTTAGGTTTGCATAGTCTGTGGGTCCTCCTGCTGCTGAGATAATTCCGATCAGGTCGGTTCCGTCTTTTACCAGGAATTCACCGGGACTTCGTACCTGCCCCCAAATATAGACCTTCATCATTAAATCAACTTCAGTGCCTGTAATATATTCTGATTGAGATTGAGCGGTTAAAAATAATGCAGTTATTAAAGAAAACATTATTACCAATATGATTTTTTTCATAATTCTCTCCGTTTATCTGGAGTAATTATAACATAAATAGTATGTGATATCAATAAAAAAATTGACATTTATAAAAAATAAAGATATAATAAAGAGAGTAATTTATTAAAAAAGAAGATGATGAATTTGCTGAAAAACAAAAAAAACATTTACAGGATATTATTTGCAGCTTTAGTACTGTTTCATTTAATCAATTTCATTATCTGGATCAGAAGGCATCAAGCTTATCCTTTATGGGATGAGGGGATGCATCAACAGCTGATTCTCAGGTATCTGAATTTTTTTAAAACAGGGAGTTTTAACCTCTATCACTTCCTTTCAATTTCAGATTATTATCCGCCTTTATATCATTTAAGCTGCATACCGTTGATTTTAATTATAGGGTTTGGCCCGGTACCGATTCTTCTTACCAATTTTCTTTACGGGCTGATCGGATTAATCTTTCTCTATAAAACCGGTAAGTTGTTAAAGGATGAAGAGCAAGGATTCTGGATAACTGCTATATTTTCATTTTATTTCTTCTGGAATTTCATGCTCAGGATAACCTTGATAGATGCTGCTTTGACTTCTTTTATAATCATCAGTTTTTACCTGTTCCTGAAATCGGATAATTTCAGAGATACAAAATGTACAATTCTTTTCGCGGTGTTTTCAGGCCTGGGAATGCTGATCAAGTGGTCTTTCCTTTTTTTCCTGATACTTCCCTTAGCCATAATGGGGATAAAAGTAATCATAGATATTTATAAGCAACTGGGTTCTTATAAGAAGGTAAAATTTCTATTATATATTTTACTTCATAAATTCTTATTCATCTCGCTCATTTCAATATTTTTCTATCAATGGAAATTTTTATTTATCCCGTTTTTGTTTTCAATTATATTCGGATATCTTATTTACAAGATGAATAAAAATAATTCCATCAATTATGCGGTAATGAAAAACGTTCAGGTCTTTGCAGTTATATTCATTGCAGTGATATTTGTATGGTACGGGTTTTACCTTTTTAAACTGCCGTTGAAATTTACAGG
>JAQVHJ010000228.1 GCA_028696285.1 bacterium | reverse complement strand
TGGATAGAAATTCTGTTTATATTGCAAATGTTTTAAAATGCCGTCCTCCGAATAACCGCAATCCTCTTCCGGAAGAGATAGAAGCCTGCACGGACTATGTAAGGATCCAGATTGAATTGATCAAACCATCAGTTATCTGTTCTTTAGGCTTGTTTGCCGGGCAGTTCTTACTGGATAATCCTATGCTTAAGATGGGTGAGATGCGCGGGAAGGAATTTGATTATAACGGAATTCCTGTAATTCCGACATATCATCCGGCATATCTACTCAGGAATCCTTCTCAGAAAAAGGTTGTTTGGGATGACATGATAAAAATAATGAAACTCCTGGGAATAAAGAACAAGTACACCGCCGGGGCAAAGGATTCAGAGGACCAGATATGAACAGGATTCAAAAGTTTGATGATAGAATAAAAGAATTATTCACTTTAAATACATTTGAGGAAAGAAAGAAATACTACGAAGATTTATATAAAGAGTTAGGCAACCACGAATTTGAAAAAATGATTTATGAGATATATCCGAAATTTTTCCGGTTAGTAAATATCTTAAAGGTTTTTGGTACTACGGATGATATTCGACAGGATATTTTTCTTGAACTTTGGAAAGAGATAAAGGATAATAATTCTGTGGATACTGGTCCCGGATATTTTAAAGGAAAGTTAGAGAAAAGGATTAAAGAACTTCTGACGGAATTACTTCATTTAACCGGGGCAAGAATTGATGATTATATTGACGTGGAATCAAACCTGACAATGAAGACGTTGGAAAATATTCGGGAACAGAAACCGTTGTTTTTGACTGCGAAACTGGAATATTTCAAGCAAGTCATAGAAATAACCGGGAATTCAAATGACTTTATGGAGAAGATTGCTTTTCTATTTAAATTCTTTTTAGAAGTTCCCGATGAACTGACCAGCTCCGTAATAGGTATAACACCTCAAAATTTACAGGTAATCTATTCCGGCGCGCGCCGAAAAATTCTTACTGAAATAACGAACTCAAGGTTATTGGAATATGAACCGATTATTTTAGAGTTAAAGTCGGTCAATTCGATGGATACAGATGAAGATCTTCAGGCAAGAGAAGATTATGAGATATTTGAATTAAGGTGTATAAAGCATTTAGAAGCAGAAGAGATTTGTTCAAAGCTGAAAATATCAAGGCGCGAATTTCAGTTACGTCTTCTCGATTTCTTTACCCGGCTTCAGGAATCGCCGGTAGAATCTGTGTTTTCAATTCTTCCAGAAGAAGAGGTGAACATGGAGTTGTTAGATACAGTCATGAACCGGTTTGAAGAAGGGATAGATCCCTCTGTTTTAGAGGAACAGCTTTCAGTGAAGGAGAAGCTGTTCTTCTATAATTATATTTTCCTCCCTAAAATGACCCGGGTTAATTTTGAATTCAGGACTCTTGGTGATTATCTGAGATATCGCCTGGCCGGGGAAGAGAAGAATGAATACAGGAACTTCTTAAAGAAAACAAAAATAAACGAGGACTTGTTTAAGAAAATTCTTGATGATAAAGTTTTTCCTGAGGAAGATATTTTAGAAAAAATAAATGAATTTCTTTTCCTGCCTGCAAATTATCTGATTGGATTTTCAGATAAGAGGAAAAATTAATTTACTTTAACCTTTCCTTTTATTATATCGAGAGTTAGTTTATCTGTATCGGGATTGTTAATAATATAATCAACAATCGGCATCAAGATAAACTCTTCTATTGTTCTGTCGGAACCCCTCGCGCCAAATGCAGGGTTGAATTTATTGTCTAAAATATATTTTATCAGAGAGTCCTTAACGGAAATTGTTTTATTTTCTTCTTTTAATCTTTCTTCAATAACCTTAATCTTATATTTCAATACTTCCTTAAAATGTTTTTGAGTCATGGGATTGAAGAAGATAATTTTATCAATTTTATTTAAGAAGTCGATTGGGAAGAACTCCTTTAAAACATCTGAAAGGAACTCAAGCGATAAAGCCTGTTCTTTGCTCAATTTAAAACCTATTTTTTTTACTTTGTCGACTAATGCCTTGGTATTTGAAGTAAGGATGAAGATACAGTCGGAGAAGAAAATCTTTTCTCCTTCTTTTGTAATTATGTATCCGTCATCAAATATTTGAATAAGAACGTTTGTTAAAGACTTCGGCATCTTTTCAATACTTTTCAATAGGATAACCTGGTGCGGGTCACGAGAAATAGCTTCAGATAAAATACCTGCTTCATTTGTTCCCAGGTGCCCCATCATCGGGCCGAATAAAGAGAAGATATCCAATTCGTCGCTGAAATCGCCTATGTCTATTTTCATTATATTTGATTTCTTTTCAAAATATTCTTCTGCCAGGATTTTTGCGAATTCAGTTTTTCCTACACCTCTCTGCCCGATGAACATAAAAATCCCTGCAGGAGTTTCAGGATTCAGGTCTAACCCGAGTTTTTTCAGGAAAAGAATTTTTATGACATCATCAATAGCCTGTTTCTGGTTGATAATACTCTTATTCAATCTTTTCCGCAGTTCAAGAATATCTTTCTTGATTGAAGAATGCCCCGAATCATCTTGAGAGGGAGGAATTTTTGCTTCATCTTTAATTGATCCATGGTGAACTTTTTTTGGTTTAACTGATTTCCAGCCGTTCATTTCAGATGAAAGATTATTGTTGTCTAAAAGAAAACCGTTAAGTTTCTCAAGATTGATCTTTTCCTGTTTTACCGCATCAAGTATCGACATTTCATTTAAAAGAATAGAAAGAAAGAGATGATTAACTTTAATCTCCGGATTGAATTTACTGCTTGATATTTTTCTGGCGTTAGCAAGGATCTGAGCCCATTTCGAAGGAAAGAACTTTTTTGATGGAGTCTTTTTTATTTTTTCAATTATCTTATTTTTTTTCTTAAGAGGAAGCACCTCAGAAAAATTTTCACGGAAAATTAAATTAGATTTCTCAAGGATCATAATAAATGCTTCCCTGGAAATTATCTTGTCCTTTTGTTTCTCGACAAGCTGATAGACTTTTGTAACAAGATTTTTAACATAATTATCAAAGCTTTTCAAGAAAAGAAACCGGGGTTCAGATTTAGCCATTTATCCGCCTTGTTTTTTTAGATTATATATCCGAATAATTTCGGTTTTAAATCAGTTGCAGCAAAAATTATTGAGTCGAGAATTTGAAGAAGGGTTTCCTTCGTCATGGCGTTGATTGTAAGCCGATCAATATAATAAACCTTATTATTAGATTCATTTATGGAGAACGATCCGGAGATAACCTCAGAAAAATTCATTTCAAGCATCTTTCTGAAGAAAGCCCATTGGTCTCCATTCGGTACTGCCCCCAATTCCACCAATGCTTTAACAGCCACCGGAGGAGTGCCAATCACTACAATTCCGAGAGGGTATTCTTCTTCCCGATCTTTTACGGTAAAACTTAACCCGTAAAAACCTTTATCAATCTTTTCAAATCCGACACTCTCTTCTTTGAACCAAGTCTCTATCAGTTTCTCAACTTGAGCAAGATCTGTTTTTTCTTCACTCATTTCAATGCCTTATTTAACCTTTTTATAATTTTCAACGAGCTCCTTACCTAATTCATAAAAACTTTTCTTTTTACCATCTTTCGTTTTTATATAAGAGTCCTCTTTAAATTTTTCAAGCAGTTTAACCTCTTTTTCTGCTGATGAGATATCGCCAAGAGCTAAGAATGCATTGATCTTACCATATCTCGTTTTTGCCTCTATCTTTCCGTACTCTCCAAGTTCTTCACTCAATGCAATTGTCGCTCCGGGAAATTCATTTATTACCTTGTCAAAAAATTCTAAAGCTTTTTTAAATTGGAGCATTTCAAAATATGAAAGTCCAATTGTATAATAAGAATCGTCAGCAAACTGTGACTTTGGATCCACCTTAATGATTTCTTTTAACTTCTCAATAGCTTCAGAGTAAAAACCGCTCTGAAAATCCTGCATCGCATCTAAAAAAAGACCTTTGATTTCCATTCTTTTCCTCCATCATTAACGATTATGTATTTAGTTTAACATAAATTTAAGGTTTTTTCAAGATATTTTTTTGGGGGGAGTTATCTCAGTTTTTAGATAACCACAGTCAGGATGAAAGTATTCATTCGGATCGCCACGTCGTACCTTACGGTACTCCTCGCAGTGACAAGTTACCGTTCACCGTTTTACATTTCAAATGTTTTAACCTGACAATATTTTTTGTTCTTATGATATGGGCGAAGGCCCTTCGCCCATACAATGTGTATCAAACGCTTGTAATACAATTCTTACGTTTTCCGAATCACGAATTACGTCTATTATACCTCATCCCGGAGGGATAGAACGGTTTTAGCCTACCATTTCAATGGTGGGTGTGAATGCAGAAAAAGGATCTCGCGAAGTTCAAAATAATTTAATAATGCAAAATATTATTAATGTAATGTTTTTCCCGTATTACATTTCGAATCACGGTTCACCTCTTCGTTTTCGCGAGGAGCAAAGGAACATGGCGATCTCTCCTAGAACTCGCCGTAGAACTAGAACTGATTTATCCGGATTGCTGCTATAATCTACGTTCCCTCGCGATGACAAGTTACCGTTCACCGTTTACCATTTACCGTTAACCGTTCACGGAGCGCATCAAATGTTTGTAATACAAAAATGGATTGCCATGCTTCACTTCGTTTCGCTCGCAATGACTCTCATTCGTCAACAATTTCAATAACGTAATTTGTCATTGCGACGAAGGTTTAAAGAACCTGAGGAAGCAATCTCTCTTCGTTTTTCGTTTCACGAATCACGTTTACCG
>JAQVHJ010000227.1 GCA_028696285.1 bacterium | reverse complement strand
TAAGCTCGCAGCATGAAACTTATCTTCATGGTTAAACACACATTCTGCCGAATGATAAGTATCAATTGCTATCTGGTTCATTATATCCCTATATTTTCATATCAATTAAATAATATTCTCTCCGTGACCTCCGTGTTCTCCGTGGTAATAATCACATTCTCTTGAATCCTAAGTATCATTCGCTTAGTGGTTCAGTATATTGAAATCACCAAATATCAACAAAACAGCGTGGTCCGCGTGGTCCGCGGTTATAAATATTCTCTGCGTCCTCTGCGCCCTATGCGGTTAAAAAATATTTTTGTTCGATTCACGAATCACAAATCACGCATCACGATTATACCCTTCAAGTCCTTCTTCGATTCCGCGGTTAAATAAATTTTCCGCATTCTCTGCGGTAAATAAAAAGCGCAGGCTATTTCTAACCTGCGCTTAATTAATCATGTAAAAAATAGAATCCGGATTATTCCTTCGAAGCTTCTATTAATTTCTCGACAGAAATAATATCACCGAATTTTTTCTTTAACTTCTTTAATTCCTGTTTTTGTTGTTTATAAATCTTAAATAATTTTGAAGGAATATTCTCACCCTTTCCATAAGCTTCTTCCTGCAACTCGATTCTGGCAATAATATTATTTAAATAGAATGAAAACTGTTTATCATATAAATCCTTCGGATATTCCTTATTAATGCCCTGGAATAATTTTTTAAGGTCTTCATATTTCGGAATAATTCCAATCGGGGTAACAATCCCTTCAACTTCATTATGCGCAAATCTCTCAAGCCAACCGAGCCATACCTTAACATCCTTCTTTTCACCGAGAAGTTTCTTTCCTTCTCCCCCTCTTGCACCATAGGTCAAGAAATAATTCAACCCTGCCATGACAGGTTTATTTTTCAATTTCTTCGAATTGAAGAATTTAAACTGTGCATCCATATAATCTCCAAGCGCTCCGGGAATGAATGGTTCATTTGCCCAAGGCTGACGTCTGACTCCACTTGCTCCAATCTCAGTTGCTGTGGCAGCGGAAACAACAGACGCCCCTATCACAACTCCTTCATCAGGGGTCTTTGCAACCCAAACAGGTGGCATGGTATCACTGTCTCGGCCGCTGTAGGTGATAACCTTGATATCTACACCTGCAGGATCCTCCGCAGCTTCTTGATTGTAGTTTGCAATCGCCTTATTCTCAAGAGTACATCTTGAATTGGGATGGGAGATTGGTACGGGCTTACCATTTTCATCAGTCTTCCCTTCAAACCATTCACCTTGGAAGTTAATCCCCTTCTTTGGCGTCTCTTCTCCACAACCTGCCCAATAGGGAATCTTCTTATTGTCAATTAATACATTTGACCAAATAACCTCGACTCCGGGTTCTCTTAAGCACTTCATTAAATAAGGATCGCCTTCCTTGTTAACATCTTCAACTATTCCAAAAATCCCTTTCTCCGGGTTTACTCCACGTAATGTTCCGTCTTTTGCAATCCAGATCTGCGCAAGGTCATCCCCTATAAAATCTGTTCCGACCATTGCTGTCGTGGTCTTTCCGCAACCTGACGGGGCTGCACCGGCAAAATACGTTTTCCTTCCGCCGGAACCGGTTAACCCTGTCAGGAACATATGCTCCGAAAGTTCTTTGCCTTTCTTGAAATACGTCGCTAAATCAACCGCAAACCGATGGTTACCCTTCTTCAATAATAACGTGTTCCCAGCATAGGTACAGAATGTGGCAAAGGTTGTAAGCCAGCTCCTGTCCATGAATACTCGGGCATTGGGAAGGTCTTCAGGACGGTTAGGACCCTCACTGTGGACATTCGTCATGAAGGTTTTTGCTCGCTTGACTTCCCTGTCAAACTTCTTGTAAGCATTCCTGTAAAGAATATTCGCTGAATGCATGACATATGTAGAAGTCGTTATCTCCAACGCAGGAAGTGAACCCTTTGCCTTAATTGGACCTCGGCTGAAAAAACCTACTAATAAGGTCTTGCCCTTTCCTATCCCAACCATGTACTTCCGGATATATTCCAATGCTTCTTCCCGTAATATCTTCTTCGCTAAATTTGAAATCTCTTCATCCGGATTAACAATATAAAAAGTACGGTCAATTATTCTGGCCTGCTCCTTTGCAAGATCAAAATGAATGGTATGCCCTTTCATTTTAAGCGGTTTCTCTTCACCCTTCTCAATACTCATCTTACGGACTTTCTTAATATCAGAATTACTCCCGGTATTAATGAAGACTGAATCAGGTTTTACCAACGATATTGAATTCGCAATCTTAAGTAGAACCTCATCATTCTTTATCCGTGAAAGCTTCTTCTTCCCATCTTCATCAAGCTTATCATCAAATAACTTCCTCGCCTCCTCAATCGTTTTTATCCCCCCCAATTCCGATAAAATATCCGTACCCTTCTTCAATTCTAACATTTTCAACTCCTTATCTTTTTTTCAAAAGTTAATAAATTCATAAAAAAACAATCAAAAAACAAATGTTTCGAAATTATATCACTAACAACCCAACTTGTCAAGTGAAAACTTGGTTCCAACTTGGTGCCTGGGTCCACAAGTAAACACCTATAAAATTACTAGTATTTAAATTTTACATAAAATTGATAGTTTTCAGAGTTAAGTTTTATAATTATTCAAAAAAACACTTGATTTTATATGTTAATTTAACAAACAAGTAAAAAACTCTCAAATTTATAATTCAATAAAAATAGATTGAATTTTCAACATAAAGGTGAATTTTTACCACGCTTCATCTTTTGAAAACATCTAATTTTTTCAAAAATCGATAAATTTTAATAATCTTTAAATGTTTATACCCATTCTACTGTGGACTTGTGGACCCAGGCACCAAGTTTGACAAAATTCAATAAATATGTTAATATACTTTAAAAGAGGAGAGTGATAATGAAAAAAATGATTTTTTCTGTAATTTTGTTTATTTGTATTCTTTCTTTTTCATATTCGGAAGATCTTCCTATTCTGGTTAAATTACCGGAAGTAAAAATCTCATCGGATGGTTCTGTTGATTTTAGTCTTGAGACATCTTATAAAACAGACAGGCTCAGAATATATTTCGGGATAATGGAACCTGATAAAAAATATCCGGCACCACGGTATCATACGCTGTTAATTCAGGAAGATGCAAAAAAGAAAAATCTCCACACCTTTAATTTTAAGATTGATCGTTTTGAATCATCAAGGAGAGACGCCGGGCTATTCAAGGAAAAGGGATACGGGATAATCTATTACCAGATTGTAATCCCTGCTTATGGCGGAGAAGACTGTATTATGGGAAGATTCGGTTTTCAAAAGAAGGCCGGGGGTTATGAAAGGATTCCCGTTATAATTGAAGGCCCGTTCGTTGATCAGATCACAGAGACATCTGCAATTATTTCTTATGAAATAGACAATGATAAAAATCATCAATCCTCATTGAATATTGATGGAAAGATCTATCTGTCCAAGGGTATTAAAAATGAAATTAAAGTTGAAGGGCTGAAACCTGGGAAATCATATACATACCAAATTAAAATTAATGACACTCCTATCGACTATACCGGGAAATTTACGACTGACCGCGGGAAACCTGAATTTAAATTTGCGGTTTTCTGTGACAGCAGGGGTGGATACGGTTATGGGATGTCGATGACAGGAACTAGTTACGGTGCTGTTTATAACCTCATGATCAGGGCAGCTGAGAAGGACATCTCTTTTGCTGTATTTCCCGGTGACATGATAGACGGATATTCCGACAATGTTAAAAAGATCCATGAAGAATATGCAACCTGGAAGAAAGCGGTTGAACCTATAGGCGGGAGTATCCCGGTCTATGAAGGTGTTGGAAATCATGAAATGGTCATTAAAAAAATAATCAAGAACAAGAAGGAATATGAATTTAATAAAGATTCACCATATTCAACAGAAGATATATTTGCCAGTGAGTTTGTCAATCCTTTGAACGGTCCTGACCCGAAACCGGATTCACCCCTGTTTAAAGAGACCGTCTACAGTTTTAAATACGGTTCCTGCACGTTTATTATGCTTAATAATTGTTATAACATGGGTGATTTCGAAACCGGGGATTATCACCTCCAGGGTTACCTCCAGGATATTCAATTGGATTGGCTTGAAAATGAATTGAAAAAAGCTCAGGAATCTGAAAGGATCTTTGTTTTCCTCCATCTGCCCCCGTTCCCGAATGGCGGGCATCTGCATGACAGCATGTATTATTCCGGGAAGTCTGATAAGTTCAATACAATGCGTGAAAAATTTACGCGAATGCTTTCTGAATATAACGTTGATATCGTTTTTGCAGGCCATGAACATAATTACAACAGAATGCTTGTTGATAAGGACGTAGATCCCGAAATAAAAAATCCGTACTGGCAGGTAATTACAGGCGGAGCAGGAGCACCGTTTTATGTTCAGGACAAGAAAGCGCCCTGGAAGAATAATGTCAAGGTATTCTCTACACAGGTCCATTATGTCATAGTCCATGTAACACAAGGCAAGATAAAATTAACCGTATATTCCGACCAGGACCAGGTTATTGACGAATTTGTAATTGAATAAGAAATAACAGAAAGCTAATTTTAAATAGATTAAAAGTATTTAGAAATAATTCCTCGCTAAAGATTGTAACAAAATATTTTTATCCCGGCTACTCTTAAAAAATAAAATCACCATAAAAATAATAGAAATGAAAATACCCCATTGAATATAGATATGAATATTCACCATACTTATATTATAACATCAATTTGAGTAAAAGTCAATTTTTTTTATACGGGGACGG
>JAQVHJ010000226.1 GCA_028696285.1 bacterium | reverse complement strand
TGCAGGAAAAATGTCGAGAGCCGTTGCTCATTTCCTTAAACAGGAGGAAGATACTGTGGAGATTTGTATCTTTGAGCAGTCACAGGAGAATCTGAAATATTGTTCAGGGATGAAAAGGATAAAACTCTTCCATCAAAACCTGGATAAGTTAAAATCCCTTGATACTATTTCAAAAAAGGCAGATGTACTCGTAAGCTGTCTCCCGTATTATTTTAACTTGAAACTGACAAAAATGTGTATCGCGTCAAAGATAGGGTATGTTGATTTAGGCGGGAATAATGATATTGTCCGGGAACAGTTCCGTTTAACTGAGCATGCGAGAAAGGCAGGGATTACAGCAATTCCCGATTGCGGCCTTGCCCCGGGTTTAGTGAGCCTGCTAACCGCGTATTTTTTCGATTACTTTGATAAGACAGATGAGATACATATCTTCGTCGGGGGTCTTCCCGTAAAACCCGAACCGCCGTTGAATTATATTTTAGTATTTTCAATTTCGGGTTTGATTAATGAATATATAGAAGATGCCGTTATATTAAAAGGGGGTAAGATACAAAAGGTACCGTCTCTTACGGGTATTGAAAAGGTTAAGGTGAAGGGGAAGACTTATGAAGCATTTTATACTTCGGGCGGAATCTCTACCATGCCTCAAACATTTAAAGGCAGGATAAAGAATCTTGAATATAAAACATTAAGGTACCCCGGCCATGCAGAAAAGATAAGACTACTCTGGGATCTCGGCTTCTTCAATTCCGAGAACAGGAAAAATTCCGAAGCAGTCCTCGAAAAGAAACTCTTCCGAAAGAACCCGGAAGATTTAATTGTTTTAAAGGTTACCGGAAAGGGGATTAAAAATAAAAAGGCGGTTTCAAAATCAGTTGAATTAATTGATTACTTTGACAAGAAATCAGGATTGACCGCCATGATGAGGATGACAGGATTCCCGGCCGCTGCTGTTGCTCTTCTAATTGGAAGGAATGAGATAGATAAAACCGGGGTCCTTTTTCAGGAGAAGGATATTCCATATAAAAAAGTATTGAACTTATTAAAAGATTTTAATATTCAGTTTTCAGGGTTGGATTTTGATTAACAGGAAGTGTTTTACTCTTTTAATTTTAGGATGTATTTTTTATTCCGCAGTCTTCGGAATTTTGGGAGATATCGGCGGGTATGGGATCAATGTCGATTCCCCCGCAATAGATATTAATCCTGCCGAGTATTTAAGAATTACCTACAGAGTAGTAAATTACGGGTATATTTTTCAGCAGGATTCATTAAACGGAAATATTTTCGGAGAGACACTCAAGAATGATTTCTCGTTTAATCATTCGCATCCCGCTATTGCAGGTGTGTATTATCCTTTTTCCTTCAGAAAGGAACGGAGGTTTGGATTATTCTTATTTTCAAGATTGATAGGCACTTCTTACCTTGACCTTAAACAGGAAAATGCAAACTTGTATGTCTATGATTATCCACAAGAGAAGGAGATGAAATTAGATCTTCAAATGGAGAGGGATGAGATTACTTCTGCCTATGGATTTGGTTTTGCCTTTGAAGTTACTCCCCGGTTAAAAGCAGGATTCATGATTGAAAAGATGGAGACGGAATCAAACCGTCTGTTCATGGGGTATGCCGTTGACAGCGGAGAAGATTATGAATATACTTACATCAACAAAACAAAAATAAATGCAGATGCATTGCTGTTTAACCTCGGGTTCAGTCTTGACCTCAAGCCCGGAAGCAGAATAGACCTGTTATTAACGAAGATAGAAGGGATGAATATTGAAATCGAAAAGGAACTCACTGGTAGATATGTTCCGGATCTTCCGCCGATCATGTCGGGATTTGAATATTATGCAGAAGATAATTACTCGTTAAAATTCCCTGTGCGAATTAAACTGACATATATTAAACAAATCTCTTCGCATTTTTTCCGCTTGGATCTTGAGATTATCCCGGGATATGAAAATTCAGGTACGGTATTTACTGATTATCCTCACCTATCAAGCAGATTTCATGAGGTGAAGAATCCGGTATTCTCACCAAAAATAAGATACGCATACACATTTATAAAGGAAAATGATTTCAACCTCAGCATAGGCTCAGAGTTATCATACAAGAAATCTCAGGACCCGATGCCAGATGAGGAAAACGGGAAAACATATTCAGATCAGTATGTCTCGAACTCGGATCTCGCAATGGATTATTATAAGTTAGGCGCAGATGTCAATATATTTTATAAACTCGCAATGCTTAAAATCGGATTACTCACTGTTTCCGGAAAAGGAAAACTACGTGCATATGACATCCAGTCAAATAAAACAGCAATCTCCGACATCTCAGCAGAAGCATTTGTCCTAATCTGTAATCTGACGTTCTTTTTCTAAGGTGCCGGCCCATGACATATGACATGAAAATAATTTCATGTATTTAAGGCCGTCAAAATATTATTAATCTTTAATTTTCTTGTAAGGAATATTGATTTATTTACAAGAACAAGGTGAAATATTATTATGAGCAGACAACTAAGAATAGAATATCCCGGGGCGTTATATCATGTTATGAGCCATGGAACAGGAAATCTATGGCTATATAAGAGTGAGAAGGACTTTCAGGATTATCTTGACTTGTTATTGGATGTAAAGAAGAAATTTAAATTTGAATTCCATGCGTTAATATTGATGCGTAATCATTATCATTTTCTTGTCGAAACCCCCTTTGCGAATTTAAGTAAGGGAATGAACTATTTTAATGGACAACTTGCACAACATTATAATAGGCGTCAGATGAGGCAAGGAGCGGTATTCCGCACAAGGTATAAAGCTGTTTTAATAGAACAAGAGAAATATTATCGTACCGTATTTTGTTATATTCATCAAAATGCGTTGAGAGCAAACATCGTTAATAAGGTGGAAAAATACGAAGGTGGAATATGGTATTATTTGGAAAGGGGTGGAACGAATAAAGTAATGCTAAATAATTTAATATCATGGGATTCAGTAAAGTTGAAATTGGGTGTCAAAAGTCTGCATAGAATTAAATTATTACTTAACTCGGACCTTCAAGAATCTCCCATGGAAGGACAAAAATATGAATATTTTATTGGAAGTCCGGCTTGGATAGAGAATATTAAAAGAAAATATATAAATTCAATTCCAAAGGAATTTAACCAGAAAACCAGAATTGAGAAAGCAACCTCTGAGATCTGGAAGAAATTTAGAGTTTTAAAAGATTACAAGGACCATCCGGAATACTTGAATTTTGTTATTCTTATTTTATGGAAGTATAGTAATTTAAGCCAGTCTGATATTGCAACAAAATTCAATATTTCCACAAGTAATGCCGTAAGCCGCAGAATATCTTACTTTAATAAAAAGCTAAATGACGATAGAAAACTAAATCACTTATTAAATAAAATCGAATCTGGTTAAAAATATATGAGGTACCATGTCATATGTCATGGGCCGGCACCTTTTTACTTGATTTATTTAAAAATTTATTGTATAATAAGTATAAGAAGGAGCGTGTAGATATGGAAAAACTGAAAACAAAATTCTCATTTAATTTTTGGATGATACTGTTTCTTTTTATTACGGGAGGTATGGTGATTTATTTTTTCTGGCCGAAAATACGGGAGTTGCTAATGGATCTGAAATTCCTTTATGATTTTTTAAAGGAGAAGGCCGGGGAGAAGAAGGCATTTGACGACGAAGATTATCCTGATGAACTTAATTAGCTGCGGAGAAGAAAAATGAAGAAGATAAAAGATTATGGTTGGTTGCTAGTATTAGTTTTTTTAGTCGTGGTTTTTGTTGTTAAACCGCTATATATTTCCTATGCACAGCCTGAAGAAAAGAAGCCCAAGAAGGTTACGCTTGTTAATCTTCGTGTAGTTGATATTGAGAGAATAATCAATGAATATTCCGGTGCGCGTACAGTTGCCAATGAATTGCAGATGTTCATTGCATCAGAGGAAGCCCAATGTCAGAAATTCAAGGAAGAGGTTCTGAATATCCAGAAATACTTGAAGCAGAATGAGGATAACATGACAGTTGAAGAACAGAACAAGTATTTACGGGCAATTGAGGTAAGGAAGGGGCAGTACGAGGATTGTATCCGAGAGAAGGACAGGAACATCCTGAACAAGGAAGCTTCTCTGAAAACACCCGTTCTCGGCAGAATCTATGAAGCGATTGAATCTGTTTCAATGAAAAACGGATATAACATGGTAATGGATTCTAAATCAGTTTTGTTCTTCACAAAAGAACTTAACATAACAGACGAGGTTCTTGAAGAACTTCAGTAGCGTGAACCGTTAACTAACAGAATTGTTTTGTAAACATTTGATACGCACTGCCGGGGCTTCCGGCCGGAAACCCTAATTATTCAAATCAAATACATTGTCAGGTTAAGATACATGGAATATTTTTCATCAACCTGATGAAATCTAATGGAAAAAAACTGAACACTTGTATTCATAAAATATTGACTTTTTTTGTTAATTCAGTTATAATAAAAATTAGAATTAACTTGAATAAATTAAAAGGGGATTTACATGAGTGATTATACAGAAGCATATTCACCAAGGACCGGGGAGCGTTTGTTGTTCTTTAAGATGAAGGATAATGATTTTGTATTTCTCCAGTCATTCAGATCCGGGGGAACAACAACATCTTTATATGTCATTCTTGGTGTATTTATCGCATCTTTTTTTATGATGTTATTTATTGGTCGGACAATTTTTATTTCCGAAGGTGAAAATGTAAGTTCCGGTTTTGATCCGAGGATGTACTTCCCGATCCTCATTGTTT
>JAQVHJ010000225.1 GCA_028696285.1 bacterium | reverse complement strand
CCAGAACCTTTGCTCCCGATTCCCTGACCATATCTATCAGAGCAATTGACGTTGTTCCGGATGCAAGGAAATCGTCAAGGATATACACGGAATCGTCTCTTGAAAGGAACTTACTCGAAATAACCAGCTCTACTTCATTGTTTTTTGTAGGAGAGATTATTTTTCTTGTATAAAGTTTCTCTATCAAAGTTACGGGGATCTTCTTCCTTGCGAAAATAATCGGTTTCCCTAAAAACATCCCGACAACAACCGCAACAGCAATTCCTGACGCCTCAATAGTAATTATCTTCGTTATCTTATCTGCAATTCCCAGGCCTCTAAAATGCTCAAGGAAATTCTCCCCGATCTTCTGCATAAGCCCGGTATCTATCTGATGATCAATGAACGAATCAACCTTAAGTATCTCTCCGTTCATTATAACAATGCCTTCTCTTCTTATTCTCTGTTTTAATTCTTCCATCATCATTCCGTTCTAAAATTTAACCCAAATTAACAGAACAATAATAAACACCATTGCAATACCAATTACTGTCTTAACTACCCATGCGACGATTCTCCCCATAAATGCTCCTGTCCCCGCCTGAACCGCCTTCTGAAAATCTTTCTTAGTAATCAATTCACCTATTAATGCGCCAACAAAAGCCCCTATTATCGCGCCGAAAAGAGCTCCTATCCCGAAGGTAAATGATGCTCCGATTATTCCTCCCGCTATCATGAAAATCAGCATGAAGATAATTGAAAGGTTCGATGCCCCGAATTTTTTCGTCCCGACCACACTGGAAAAGTACTCCACCGCCTCTCCTGCCGCTGTAAAGATTAAGAAAACGATTATCAACCATAACGGAACCCTCTCAAATTTATCTATAATGGAGAAGACCAATACATCTATCACTATCAGCAGATTGCCGCTGAGGCCGGTGGGATTGAGGATTAACCCGGCAAGAAGTATCAGATGGAATACGACATATCCCGAAATAATTAATATTGTTTCCGTCATTGTCTCGAGGACGGAAGTATTCTATTCCACTCTACCAACAATGGACTGGCAACAAAAATTGAGGAATAAGTACCGGTGATTATTCCTATGATCAGAGCGAAAGAGAAATCATGAAGAGCTTCCCCGCCCCAGATAAAGATTGCCAGAACAACAATAAAAGTAGTTACGGATGTTAAAATGGTTCTGCTGAGAGTGCTATTGATAGACAGATTCATCAGTTCTTCAAATGAACCCTTGTGCCGGCTGGTCTTTATATTTTCACGGATTCTGTCAAAAATAACAATGGTATCGTTAAGTGAATACCCGATTATTGTCATGATTGCCGCGATTATTGTTATATTGAATTCCTTATTCAGAATTGAAAATATCCCGACCGTGACAAGAACATCGTGAATCAAAGCCAATATCGCGCCAACCGCATACTTCAGCTCAAACCTGATACTGATGTATATCAATAACCCAATCAATGCAAAAATGATTATTACAAATGCGGTCTTCCTCAATTCCTTCCCGACCTTGGGCCCGATTAATGTCGTTTCCCGGATCTCAAACTTATTCGTCGCTGCAAATAACTCGTTTAAATCTTCAGAAAATGAGTCAACAATACTCTGTGTCATTAACTCCGCAATGCCGTTCTTCATCTCTTTCTTGTTTGCTGTGTTGAGATTTATCTTTTCATAGTTCTCTTCCGGTTTCGTGCTGTCAACAACAAAGGTCGGTTCCTGCTCCTTCTTTAATTCATTTATCTCGGGAGTCTTTACTGTATCTACGGTAAATATCCTCCGGAAATCCTTCATCTGACCTTCCTTCAGTTCTAAAACCATTGCCGCTTCTTCGATGCTTTTAAAAGATCCTTTTGAATTCCTCGCCTTGATTAACTTATCCGACAACTCTTCCGAAAAGGACGGGATCTTTTTCTCAATAATAATCTCCGCGCCTTCCTTCCCTATGATCCTTTTAACGCTTACATTTAAATCCTTCCGGATCTTATTCTGATCGGCAAGGCTCAGTTCTTTCTCGAACTTGACCTGCATCTTAATCCCGCCGTCAAAATCAATTCCGTAATTCAATCCCCCTCGGATAAAGAAGATGAAGATTAAACCGATTAGAATAACAGTTCCGGAAAGGATATATGCCTTGTTCCGGCTGTTAACAAAATCAAATTTGGTATTACTTAACCACTGCATTATTTTCTCCTCTTGAATTCTTTTAGATACTTAATGATTTCACTTTAAAATTATTAAGGAAAATATCAAATATTAATTTAGTAAAAACAATCGCAGTAAACATACTGGAAATAATACCGATAGACAGGGTAACTGCAAATCCCTTTATCGGGCCTGTTCCGAATTTGAACAGGACTAATGCTGCAATTAATGTTGTAACATTTGCATCAAGTATCGTAATCCATGCCTTCTTGAACCCGGCATCCAATGCAGCCCCAACGGTCTTCCCTAAACGCAGCTCCTCTTTCGTTCTTTCAAAAATAAGAACATTCGCATCAACCGCCATACCGACAGTAAGAATCAAACCTGCGATACCCGGCAAGGTTAACGTGAAATCGAATAAGGTCATGATCCCTAAAATAATTATTATGTTTATCAGCAATGCAAAGTCAACAATTATTCCGGAAAGTTTATAATAGAATATCATAAATAACATTACTAAAATACCGCCGATAATAATCGAGATCGTACCGTAGTAGATTGAATCTTTTCCGAGGGTTGGTCCTATTGTCTGGTTATGAAGTACAATTACAGGTGCGGGTAATGCCCCGGTTCGTAATTTAAGAGCAAGGTCACTTGCAGAATCAATTGTAAATGACCCCCTGATTACAGCTTTACCCGACGGGATCGGTTCGTCAATTACTGGAGCGGAAACAACTATACCGTCAAGGATTATTGCCAGCAGCTCCTTCTGATGCTGAGATGTGATCCGGTAAAATATCTGGCCGCCTTTCTTGTCAAACTCGAGTGAAACATAAGGATAACCGAACTGCCCTGAAGGAAAATTCATTCTGGCATCCTTTATCATGTCACCGGTCAGCAATGTCTTGGATTTAATCAGCCACGGCCTTTTAATAGGATTGCCATTCTCATCTCTTGTATATTGAAATAATATCTCTCTCCCGGTTGGAAGAATTGCATTGGGTAAAACTTCGTTCGTTTCAGGATTAAGATATTTGGTAACATCACCCTTTTCGTCTACAAGCTTAAACTCAAGAAATGCTGTCGATTGAATCAGGTTAATCGCCCTATCCGTATCCGCAATCCCCGGTAGCTCAACAACTATCTTGTTTGTCCCTTCTTTTGCCACAGAAGGTTCTGACACACCAAACTGATCTATTCTTGTCCGGATCTTCGCGATTACCCTGTCAACAGCATCCTTCCTCTCATTCTGAGGAATCCCTGTCGTGTCAACCTCTAAAACAACACGGATACCGCCTTGAAGGTCAAGACCTAAACTGATCTTTTTGGATTCGAGATTCTTAATCTCATCTGTCGTTAATTTCTCAACTCTCGATTCATCTGAATGACTGTACCAGCGGATCGTCGGCATTAACGATAAAATCGCAAGTACAAGTATCCCGATTACTAAAAAGCTTCTCCAAAGTATACTCGTTCTCCTCATGAATTTCTCCTGAAACTTAGAGTTTATATTAATATATCATAAAAAGATTGATTTTATCATAATTTAATAAATAAATCAAGGGTTTTTTATGAAAAAGTAAAAATATTAAGAACCCTGTCTCGAAATACCAGAACCAAATTGCGGTTGCGTTCCCCGTAATAAATCGTTGCGATCTTGTCAACTGTCGAAACATCTAAAACAAAAGACGGGTCCCCGGTTATATTTAAGTTACTATCATTAATCTGTATGTAGATTTTCTTGTTGAAGTAATAGATTATGTCATCCAAATTATCCCCGGTCAAGTCCGATAAAATAAAATTATTCAAGGTGAAGAATAATTCATATTCATTGCCGGTCTTGATAAAATTATTCGCTTTCGTTCCAACTCGCTTATAACGCCCTTTCTCCCACTGTATGCGGGGAATATAATAAATGTTCAGAAGTTTATTCGAAGTCACATATTGTTTTAATGAGATAGGATGAATAAAATATAATATCAGGAAATCTGAAAGATTATCCTCGTTAAGATTACCCCCGTGAATATCAACGGCATTCTCTATTACACGATCCTCAAAAGGTTTTGATGAAATATCCCCGTCCCAATATACCTCCATCCTGGAACTGGTATACATATCTGAAAAGATTACAAGGTCGTTCTGTCCGTTCAAATCCACGTCCCTGAAGGCATAGCGGAAGTCCTTGTACAGTCCTAAATTCTTTTCAAATACCACCTCCGCAAAATCGTTATTGATAATCTTATACATTAAAATTTTATTTCCCTGGAATACGGTTATATACCTGTTCGTATCACGTACAAAAATATGAAGGTATCCAAATTCATAACTTAATTTTTCTGAAGGCGGGATCGAGTCGTAGTTTATTGAATAGCTCGTTGTAACTCCGCCGGAAAGGTAAATTCCGTTCTCGTTTAGGATCTTATCCTGCTTCCCGAAATACAGGACATAACCTGAATCGGAAGGAACTGCTACACAGTACTCCTCTTGATTTAACTTGAAGACAAAATCGTTCCCGTAACTGAAACCGCGGGTAATCGGGAAGACTGTCTGAATGTCCTTCAGTTTAACAGGAGTACTTGAATCTTTCTTTAAATATTCTATGCTCCCCTTCTTAAGTAAAATTATGAAATCATTAAACAATCCAAAATCGATGCAGTTGTCCGGTGTTGA
>JAQVHJ010000224.1 GCA_028696285.1 bacterium | reverse complement strand
ATTGCATTTACTCCATAATCTGTCGGGGGATGAGGTTCTGTGAATGAACTTGCGGCTTCTTTCCCTTTTACCATTAGTATTGTCTCGCCAAAACCTGCACCCATTAAATCTATCGCAATTATGGGTTTTCCATCAGGTTCATTATCTTCATTTAACGGCTGAATAATCAGTAATTTCTTCCCCTTCAGATTCTGATCCATCTTGGATAACACTACTGCTCCAAGAACTTTTCCTAAAATCATGCGGTGCCTTTCTTTGTTTTCAGTTCTTTTTTCTGAATATCAACCTGGTCTACTATCCCGACTATGCCATAATCCCCCGGAGGGATCGGGTCCGGATACGAGAGCATTGACTCATCGCCTTCACATAATAAGATAATCTCCCCGCTCCCTGCCCCAACGGTGTCTATTGAAACTTGGGGTTCGCCTATTACTTTCAGGTTTTCGTCTATGGGTTCAAATACTATCAGTTTTTTACCGGTAAGCTTCTCTTCCGCTTCAGATAAAACTACCCGGCCGATTACTCTTCCTAAAATCATTTTATATTACCTTACTATTATCCTGATATTTTTATCTTGGGCAAATTCCCTCGCAAGCGGAGTTATTATTGCTGACTTGTCAACATAAATAACATTCTCCCCTGCTTTCAACGCAAACTGAAGGTCATCCTTTGTAAGGATCTTCTTCGGCTTTTAAGAATACCTCTCAAGATCAACCTTTGAATTTGCATTTTCATAATTAAATATTGTATTTAACCTTCGCTCATGTCTGCCGCCTTCAAATCCGGTCTTTAAAAAGGTATTTATTATTTCAATGGCAAGATTCAATCCCACTATCCCTGAACCCAACACAATTATATTTGCATTATCATGAGCGCGCGCTGATTTAGCCGTTGTAACTTCATTACATGTTGCGGCAAGGATTCCTTTCACTTTATTTGCTGCAATCGCAGACCCGACTCCTATCCCGTCAATTAGAATCCCGAAATCATAACTCTTTCTTGCTACTTCTGTGGCAACCATGAACGCAATGTCAGGGTAATCAACTGCATCAGTCGAATATGTGCCGAAATCACTGAGTTCAAGCTCCGGCTTTTTTGATAATGCTGAAATTATCTTCTGTTTTAATTCAAATCCGCCATGATCTGCTCCAATTGCAATTCTCATTTTTCTAACCTCGGGTTAAAATAACTTCTCCCAAATCTGGGGATTTGGAGAAGGTATGATTATTGAATTCAAAAAATTTCCTTTTTCTGCTACGGTCTGTCTCGCAGCAACTATGGCCGCCTTCACATCAGCAATCTCTCCTGTACGTGTAAAGAATGATTTACCCCCGAGACCTTTTGCCAATCTCAATTCAATCAGTTTGACCGACGCTTCCTTTGCCGCAGTATCAGCTGCAACAATGCATGAAGCAATTGAAAAGCATTCAAGTGCGCCTACGGCATTGATTGATTTTGTATCAACTTTTGTCGCGCCTAAAATTGCGGGGATAATATCACTATGTATGTTCGGAATGATTAAACTGTCGACATAAAAATCCTTCGCTTCAGTATCACCGGTATTCACGGCTTTCTTAACTGCGCCGACATCTCCCGTGACTAATATCATGTATTTCCCCGGGCATACAGGAAATGCATCTATCAACTGAACATCTGCCACCTTGCACATCTGATCTGCTGTGTGAATACCCTGGACAATACTGTTTAATTCCAAAACACCAATCGCAGGTTCCATTGTTTCTCCTGAAAATTATTTTTTTATATTAATCAATTTATCGTTCACTTCAACAACTGTTCCTGATATCGAAGAATGAATATCGGCTCCAAGAGAATTCTCATCTACCCTGGCAATCACCTGCCCTTCCCTTACCTTTTCCCCAACCTTTACGACAGATTTTGCAGGAACACCTATATGCTGCTGTAAAAAGATTGAAACGGAATCAGGAAGAATGGGTGAAGTAATTGATTCGGGGGTTTGATTATATTTCTGAAGGTTCGCCTTCATTATTAACCGGTTGCTGGGTATCTGCCTGAACTCCCTAACTGAATGAACATTACCGGGTATTGTATGGTGCGGATTCTTAATTCCTTTCTCCAACAGCTGCGCTTTTATCTGACGCGCGACTAATCTCGGAGAGAGATCCAAAGGACATGCATAAACTTCGCATAGACCGCACTCACAGCAAAGGAATGCTCGGGTGTCAAGTTCGTTCAGGATGGATACGGATTTCATTATCTGATCAGGCTTCATATTATGCCCGATTAAATACCGCGGACATACTTCCGTACAGGAACGGCACATGCAGCAAAATGATTGCGCCTTCTTGATTATTACAGATGCACGGGATCTTAATTGATGGATTATATAATGATTCTCGGGAAATACTATCACTCCTCCCGTTGTCTTTGAAACGGGATGATTCAAGGGAACAAGTTTCCCTGTCATTGGGCCGCCTTCCAAAATCTCAAACCGGTTGTTTAATTCCTTTTTCACTCCGCCGGCAAATTCAATTAATTTTGAGATTTCAGTCCCGAGCGCGACTTCTGCAACAAAAGGTTTTTCTACCGCCCCGGTTACTGTGACAAATTTTTTTATGACAGGCAGGTTTTTCTCCACTGCATTGTATATGTTATAGAGAGTCGCGGCATTTTGAACGACAACCCCGACATTGATCGGTATTCCGCCTTCAGGAACAATTCTCTTCAAGGTCTCCCAGACAAGAACTTGTTCGTCTCCGACAGGATATGCATCAGGCAACCTGAAAATCTCAAGTTCAGATGAGAGAAATTTCTCAAGAGTTGAAATTATATCCTTGTATTTCCCCTTGATTGCAATAATCCCCCGCGACGCCCCGGTAAGTTGCACTGCCAGCTGTAAACCTTTGATAAATTCCTCCGGGTGCCTTCGTAATAATTCCTTGTCTGAATATAGAAGCGGTTCACATTCCGCAGCATTCGCAATGACTGTATCCGCAGAAGAACTCAGTTTAAAGTACGCGGGAAATCCCGCGCCACCCGCACCAACAACACCATTATCCTTGATTTGCTTTATTATCCGGGTTTTTTCCATATTAGATTATTCTGAAGTAATCAACCAGAACACATCTTCGTTCCCTGGTAAATGTCCTGGCTCTTGTTAATCCTTCTCCTGTAGGAGAGGCAATGGTTAGTGTCGTAAAACCTTCACCGTTATATCCGAGTCCCGCATAGGAAGGACCATTTTTAACGAAGATTGAGGCGTTGCATAAACGCGCAACCTTCGAAAGATTCTCTATGTCTTTCGAATGCATGATAAAAGTATGCTTGAAATGATGCTCTGTCTCAATCGCTAAACCGATCGCTTCTGCAAGATTTTCAACTTTGACTATGGGGAGCATCGGCATTAATTGCTCCGCCTGAACCATTACATCATCCCACTCCGCCTTGAATATTCCGAGAACAGTTCCTTCCGGGGGAGTGACTCCTATTGCCTTTAAGATCTTAACTGCATCTTTACCTACCCAGTCTTTGTTTACGATCGGATGACGGAATCCGGTTCCGGAATCTTTTTCTATGACTAATTTTTTCAGCTTCTCTGCTTCCGATTCACTTAATAGGTATGCTCCGTTCTTCTGCATTTCTTCTATAAGCTGATCATATATCAATTTACAGGCAAATACCTCCTTCTCCGCAGTACAGAGAACACCATTATCAAATGATGCTCCTGCAACAATGCTTCTGCCGGCCAACTTAATATCCGCTGTTGAATCCACGATAACAGGCGGGTTCCCGGGACCGGCTGCTACTACTTTCTTCCCTGAACCCATGGCAATCTGGACAATCGCAGGACCGCCGGTAACAACTACTAACCTCACCTTGGGATGCGACATCAGCTTCATGACATCATCCTTCTTCGGTTCACGGATTGTTGTTACAACATCGGGGGGACCGCCATTGTTCTCAATGGCTGTCCTGATAAGTGCAATCGCCTTCTGTGAAACTCTCTTTGCTGATGGATGAGGATTGAAAACAACCGCATTGCCGCCGGATAAAATGCTTATTGTATTATTGATAATTGTCGAAGGAGGATTTGTCGAAGGTGTAACGGAAACAATTACCCCGTATGGAGCGCGTTCTACTAAGGTCAATCCGTGATCTCCGGTAAAGGAATACGGCTCAATATCTTCTGGCCCGGGCGTCTTCTTCGCTGCTAAAATTACTTTATTCATCTTATCAGGCATTCTTCCCAAACCCGTCTCCTCTACAGCTAAATCACCAAGAACTCCTGCATTATCAAGAGCTGTCCTCCTTATCGCTTCTATTATCTCTCTCCTCTTTTCAAGAGAAAGATTAATGAAATCTGCCTGGGCAGAGTAGGCTGCTTCTATTGCATCCTCAGGCGTTTCATAAAAACCGGAAGGAATCTTTTTCCGTTTCTCTGTCTCTGTAATCTCCGTTTCTATAGATATCCCTTCCTTCTTCATCTCTTCCATTACTTTCTTGACTAACGACTCTATCTTTTGCGGATCAAATTCCATCGGTCTTTACTCCTATTTTTTTTCAATCTAATTTAATTGAATCAATTATCCCGATAATAGCTGCATCTACAGGTGAATGCGAATGATCCTTCGCCATTCTCGCAGATGACCCGGTCACAATTAAAACGGTCTCACCCCAACCGGAACCAACTGTGTCAATCGCTATTACATGCTTTCCTTCGGGCTTCTCATCTATTGTAAGCGGCTGTATAATGAGCAGTTTGGAACCTTCAAGCTTCTCATCCTTACGCGTCGCAACGATCCTTCCTACTACTTTGGCAATATACATAGCTCTTCCTTTA
>JAQVHJ010000223.1 GCA_028696285.1 bacterium | reverse complement strand
TCAACGCGTTGATAATTATTATCATCTTGATCCTGATAGAATAGTACGGTTCCTGCAAGAATTATATTATCCTTCCTTGAACTGATTTCCCCTTCATACATGGCACTTCTTGAAAGAATAGAACGAATCATTGTTCGATTTGCTTCTGTATCCGGATTTATCGGGATTCTTCCAACATAAAGTTCTGCGGCAAGATCAACTCCTGAATCGTAAGTAGTATATTCATCTTTTTCCCCGTATTTTCCATTCCCGTTTGAATCCCAATCACCGGTAAGATCAGCATACCAGTAGTCAGATGGATAATAATTTGCATAGAAATTTATGTAATTAGGGGGATACATTCTAATCATAGGAATATCAGAAGTGGATGTTCCGGGATTCTGAATAGGACTGTTATCGTTACTTATTATTAAAAGATATTTGGAGTTCCAGGAAAGGTAGTTATTTTTTAAATAGTTTCTCAAACCCGCCGGAGTGCCTCCACAATCATTAGTATAATCAATTGTTTTTACGCTATGTCCCAAGGCTTTCTTCCAGTTCCTGAAATCATTCAGCATATTATTAATATCTGTGGTTAGATTATGAACAACAATAAGATAATCATAGCTTTCACCATTCTTTCCGGATTTCAATCGATGATAGGAAGAATCAAATTGTGAAAAGTTAACAAATGTTTCAGATGCTTCTTTCCTGAATGCATCATCATAGAAGAAAGAATTATTCATTTTGATATCTGAAGCATTATCATCATAAGATATATTTATCAGGAAATTTTTAATTATCCTCAATTCCTTTGTTACCGGATTGTACCTGAAGGGATGAACACGGACAGTAACATAGGAATATTTCCTGAAAATGCCGGATGATATTACTGTATAATCTATTTCAGGAAAGAATTTATCTGTGCTGTAAACAAGTTCCTTCGTTTTTGCTGCATTAAGCATCACCTGCTTAATGAATTCTTTATCTCCATTCAAAGGAATCAACGGCATTGCAGGTCTGAGATTAATTCCGTCTATCTTCTCTGAAGAAATCTCTGTTACCTGCAGTTCCCTGAAAACAGCCCCCGGCGGTAAAAGAATATTAAATGTTTTTCCCGGTAACTTAGGATATCCCCCCTTAAACGCAGAAACATCCGAACCCTCCAAAAATATTGTATCAATCCTGTCACTCTTAATAATCTCAAAATCACCAATATCCCCGTTAAAGGTAAGACCACCCGCTGTCGCCAGCCCTGAAAAAAGAAAGATTAAGCAAATTAATAAAGACAATTTTTTCAGCATATATTCCTCCATGCATTATTTTATTATTATAACACCTAATTAACTAAAAGTCAAATTTTTTTATACAGGGACGGTCCTTACTTTTAGAAATATTTTATTTAAGGTTATTTTTATTCAATTTTTTAATTAAAACGTGTTATTTCACGGGGTTTTTAAATAAAATTTGCTTATAATCTCATGAAGAAATCCCCTCTACCTGAGAAAGGGCCGTCCCCATATAAAAATATTGACAAAGCTTTTTGTCTATGCTATAATTTTACTGAGGTTTTTATGGTAAAGAAATTAAGTGTTTTGTATTTAATGTTTATGTTTATATTTTCCTTTGGGTGTGTTGATTCTGTTTCGGATAAGGGTGATGTGATTACGCTTACTGTCTGGGAGAATTACACGAATGAGGAGCATGATGTTTTTTTAAGGGTAGTTGAGAATTTTGAGAACACGTATAATCAATCTCACCCTAATCAGCTGGTTCATTTAAAAATTGAGCGTGTACCTTTTGACGGTCTTCTTCCGAAGCTTAAGACTTCAGCAATGACGAAGACGACGCCTGATATCTGCCGTGTTGATCTTGCGCATGTTGTTCCGTTAGCCTTCGGGAAATCTCTTGTTGACTTGAATCAATTCGGAGCGGAAGAGCTGCATGATAAGTTGGTTCCTGCTGCAATTAATTCAAATGTAATCTCGATCAAGCAGCCGGACGGCACTATAAAAACGGGAACTTACGGCTTGCCTGACCAGACAAACACTACGGTTTTATTTTATAACAAAGCGTTGTTTCGAAAGTATCAGGATTCAATAATTGCTGCCGGTTTAATACCTGATAAACCGCCGAAGACCTGGAATGAATTCCTGAAATATTGTCTTGCTCTCAATCATCCTGACGAAGGTGTTTATGCTTTTGCAATGAACAACTCACTCTGGTGGACTTTCCCATTCTTCAATTCATACGGCGCGGAGTTTATCCGTTTTAAAGACGGCCGGTTTGAAACCGGGATTAATGAACAGGCTGCAATTGATGCGCTTCAGTTCAAGGTTGATCTTTACCGGAAGTATAAGGTTGAAGCGGGGGCGTGGCAGCCTGGTTCAATAGGGAAGGAACAGGGTTTTATAAACGGGAAGTTTGCAATGATAATAACAGGCCCTTGGATGCTTCAGACTTTTAAGAATTCCGGTGTGGATTTCGGGACCGCATTGATTCCTGAAGGTCCGGCCGGGACATCATCAAATGTCGGCGGAACTAACATGGTAATTTTTAAAACCTGTAAGCATCCCGAGATTGCCTATGAGTTTCTGAAATATTTAGTATCGGAAGAGGCGCAGATTTTCTGGTGCAATGAACTTGGCCAGATACCCGTTGTGTTAAGCGCATTTGATAAGATTGATACTTCAAAAAGCCCGGAGTTAAAGATCTTCATGGAGCAGATGAAGACAGCAAAAGCCCGGCCTTTAATCCCTAATTACGATATTTTAGAGACAGATATAATTAATCCTGAGATGTACGCGGCATTGACGGGAGAAAAAACTGTTGAGCAGGCATTGAATGATGCTGTAAGATTAATAGAGAAAGAGATACTTTCAATTATGAATGAATAGGCTATGAGGAATTTTTAATGAAAAAGAACGGAATTATCCTAGTCATTATTTTAATCACAATGCTTTCGGTTTTTTCCGTTACGGAATCGGATAAGTCCTACAAGATCTCCATTGACGGGAAGACCTCCGATTATGACCAGGAGTCCGAATCACTGATGCGGAGCGGAACCACGGCCTTGGAATCGAGTTTCGATTCATACTGGGGTGAGCAGAATGAATTGACCGATATTAAATGTACCTGGGATAGTAATTATCTGTATGTTGCAATTAATGGTGTAATCAACGGAAATAACTTCATGGTTTTTCTCGATTGTGTTCATGGCGGGATCCCGGATTTTAAACCGGAAGATTCAAGCGAGAGTCTCTCCTGGAACCGTTCATTAACTTTTGTGAATTACTATCCTGATTATTATTTCGGGACCTGGCCTGATAACAGCACACCAGAAAATTATAAAGCGGTTTCTTCAATCCGTGATGAAAGAATTTATAATAATTCAGAATTGGAATCGGGGGCATATTTCCCTTCAGGAATAAACGGTGCTTTTGAATTTAAGATTTCATGGGATGAACTTTTCAATGCCGGCCCGGGAAATGTTTCTGCCGGCGCGCAGATCAGAATCTCTGCATGCATAACGGGTGCTTGGGGTGGGAGTTCTGCGGATGTAATGCCTGATAACTCAGCCGGTGCATCGAGTGACGGACAACAGCGGGTTGTCATGGATAATTATGCTGTAATTAAGGTGGACTCAGACAATGACGGAAAACCTGATATCGGCGTGAATCCGAATGAGAGGCTTTCATTTATTGTTCCGGATCTTCCGCATAAACCGAATCCGATTGATATCTCGAATCTAAAATTAGACCGTAAAATAATTTCAACCGTACATGGACAGAAGGTATTAATCTCGTTCTATCTAAACATATCAAAGACAATAACTGTAAAGGTTTTTAATATAAAAGGTGATGAAGTAAAAACAATAATCTATGATGAACCTGCAGTTATCGGGGATAATAATATCCATACCAACCCGAGATTAAGATGGGACGGAAGAGATGAGAAGGGAAAGGCTGTGCCGGAAGGTGTTTATATCATTTCAGTAACAGATACGGACAGGACTTTCAGGAAGTTGGTCTCTGTTGCGGTTGTACATTAAGGATGAAAAGGTGAAGAAGTTACTTTTAACTTTAACATTATCGGCATTGATTTTATTTACTTGTTTTGGTGCATTTGAAGACATCCCGTTAACCGGGCTTTCCCGTGGTTTGGGCGGTGCATTATCGCCAAGGATTGAGGGTGAGGAATCAATATTTTATAATCCCGCAGGCCTTGTAAGAGAAGAGAAGGTTTCATTTTCATTATCTTATTGCCAGCCGTATCAGATTTCAGATTTGAACAATTCGGTTATCGGCATTGATTATAAACTTGGCCGTTATAATCTCGGTTTAGGAATAAACCAGTTTTCATTGACAGAAGTTTATACAGAACAAAAAATAATTGCAGGAATAGGGACTAATTTCAAGAGATTATTCCTGGGTGCTGCGGTTAATTATTATTCTATTTCAATATCAGGGCTTTATTACATGCCGTCAGAATCGGACATTCCGCCTTTAAAATCGAAGTCCTCTGCAACGACAATAACCATTGGCAGTATTCTGCGTGCAACAGAGAATTTAAATTTATCACTGACTATCTATGATATCGGTGGTGCTGAATTTACGCATAGTTCAGATACAGAAGGCAATGTAACCGAGTTACCGATGCAGGTTTCTGCAGGAGGTTTCTATAATTTCAGGGATTATGTATTTATCTCGGCTGAACTGAAAAATTCATTGGATGATTTCGGTTTTCTTGATAAATCACTCAGGTTGGGTATTGAATATGTATTTTACAAGACATTCTCTTTCCGCCTTGGAAATTACAGTGGAAATACCACGTACGGTTTTGGAATA
>JAQVHJ010000222.1 GCA_028696285.1 bacterium | reverse complement strand
CGGTCTGTTCGTCTCAAAATTACAGATGACGGAATTTTTCATCCGCTGACGAGGGATTTAGTTTCTGTTAATATTCGAAATATCCCCGAATTAACATCGACTACCGAGTTTATTAATATAAAACCCGGGGCAAGAGTCCTTGCGACAGATTCATCGGTAAAATTAGAAAATAAATACCAGCCTATTTGGATAGAAAGTAATTACGGTTTAGGTAATGTGATTTCGATCGGGTTCTCCGGATTCTGGCAATGGCAGTTATCACAGGCATATCCTGAGCCCGAGAATAATTTCTGGGTGAGAACCGTTGAGAGGATTTCAAGATACCTGATTAACGAAGGCGATATTAAGAATGTCGCGATACTTCCCCTGCCAAGTACGGTCTTGTCTGAGAAGAGTTTTACAATTCAGGTCAGAGTTCTTGATGAGGTATTTATGCCTGTTTCAAATCCCAAGATCACATTAATTTTACGGGGATCAGGGGTGGAGCAGCAGATATCATTAATTGAAAAGGATAAGCCGAAAGGAATCTGGGAAGCTCCGGCAAAGATAACAGATCCGGGAGAGTATAAGCTTGAGTTGAAAGCGGAAATTGATAATAAAGAGATTGGGAAAGATTCTTCTGAATTTAATGTTGAAGAGTATAATCTTGAATTTGAAAATAAGTCGTTAAATGAGGATTTACTTAAAAGCCTTGCATATTCCACGAACGGGAGGTATATTCCCAACTTGAATAAAGAGGATATTTCCGGACTTCTCCGTGATTATTCTTCCGTAGAGAATCGCCCGGTTATAAAAAGGATCTGGGCAAATTTCCCGTTTTTGATTTTGATAGTCCTGTTACTTGGCGTTGAATGGTTTCTCAGAAAAAGATTCGGGTTAAGCTGATGTTACGGAAATATTATCAAGAAGCATGTATGGTAGATTTACATTAATTATTGATTCAACATCAGAAGATACTTCGACCAAATTCAATAATGCTTCATATGCATTTCCCGCAATCATTACACCCTTGACAGGAAATTGAACCTCACCGTTCTTAATGTAAAATGCGCCTTTTGCCAAACCAGAAAAATCACCAGTGATCACATCGAGATTCCCGGAAAACCTTGTAACCAGTAATCCTTCGATAATTTCACTGAGAATCTTTTGTTTAGGCCGTCTTCCCGGTTTTATAAAAACATTACTTATGCTTATTCCCGGTGTAGTGCCTGCTCCTCCGGCGGCGTGTCCTGTTGATTTGCGTTTTGCTTTCTTGGCTGTATATGAATTGTAGAGAAAGTTCTTTAATATTCCATTATCAATGATTGAAATTTTTCGTTTAGGAACGCCTTCCCTGTCAAAAGGCGCGCTTCCCAGTTTCCCCGGGATAGTCGGGTCATCATCCAAGGAAAGGAAGACCGGGGCAACTTTTTTATTGAGTTTATTTTTAAAATAACTCGTACCTTTCTGAACATTATTTGAATTGATCGATGAAATGATCGGATCGAGGATTAAATCTCCGGCTGTTTCAGGGGATAATAGAACCTTTCCCCTGAAGGATTTAGGTATTTTTTTTGCCCCTAAGATACTGAGAGCTTTTTGAGCACCTTCATTAATTACTTTATCAATATTAACATTTCTCCTTGCAGTAACAGCATCCACGGCGATCTGGAATGAACCAACTTCTTTTTTATCAACTGCAAATTCGAAAAGGGAGTAGATGAATAAGGACATGTCATATTGAAGATCTACACTATTTGTATTAACTAGTCTATTTGACCCTCGATGAATTTCAAATCCGCCTCCGTCAATAGATAACCGTTTATCCTTTGCCTTTGTTTTTGAAATCATTGTATTGCACATATCAATCGGATATTTAACGTCGGTATTTTCAATGGTCTTGTCGTATAATTCCTTAACAGGGATTATTTTATCAGGTTTTGAAAAACAATGGAACTTATCGGGCGGAGAGTTCTTTGCTATCTCAATTCCTTCCTTCAATGCAAGATTAATATCCTTTAGTTTCAGGGAGTTGAGCGTAACGAAACCCAGGCGATGATCCTTGATTATTCTTATTCCTACTTGTGTACCGGAAGATGAACTGGAAATATGAAGCTGGTTCTTTTCAATACGTGACTCGAGTGAGTAGAAGTCAGTTGAGTAAACTTCGGTTTCGTCTGCGCCTAAAGACTTAGCAATTTCCAGTATATCAAATAGATCCTGATTATTCTTATTCATTGGTTCTTCCCCCTATAGTAATTTTACATTTAACATAAGGCCCTCCGGCATCAACCTTTGCAGCTTGGCCTTTTCCGCAGTATCCTGAACCGAGAGCCCATTCAAAATCTTTGCTGACATGGGTGATGCTTTTCAGGACCTCGAATGCCTGACCGGAGATTGTTGCGCCTTTGTGAAGTTTTCCTTTCTTCCCGTTTTTAATTTCATATACTTCATCGACACCGAACATGAACTCGGCATTTGAATCGGCCTGACCGCTTCCTGCGCCTGTGAGATAGAACCCGTTTTTAATCTCTGAAATCATTTCTTTTAAATTTGATTTTCCGGGGGCAATGCAGGTGTTCCGCATTCTGATTAAAGGTTCATCAGAGAAGGTATATGCCCTGCTGTTCCCTGTCGGTTCAACACTAAAAATCTTCGCGCTTTCACGGTTATGAAGATAAGATCGGAGAATTCCATCTTTTATGATATAAACAGGTTTTGTAACTACACCTTCATCATCTACGAGAATCTCTCCACCGGCATGGGGTTTGAATAATGATTCTCCCGTGTCAATCATGGTAACTAAAGGTGAGGCCACCTTCTTATTAAGTAAATCCTTTGTTATTGATCCCGACAGAACAAAATCGGCTTCTACGGTATGACCGATTGCTTCATGGCACAGGAGCCCGACGAGATCAGGTGAGAGGATTACATCAAATGTGCCGCCATCGGGATGAGGAGCATTGAGGAGGTCTGTCGCCTTTCTTACGGTTTCTTCGGAATACTTCTCTGGATCTACTTTATTCAGAAAATCATTCCAGCCACCGGTAATTCCAATCGATTTTGAATAGGTTGAATTTTTTGATTTATCACCAATTACACAATATGTCCTGAATTCAGGCTTTGAATCATAAATAACTGCTTCTGCTCCGTCACTGTTGATGATTACCTTGTAATCAACTATCTCGGAATACTTGACTAACGATACAATGATCTTCTTACTCAGTTTTTTAAGATACTTCTCAGTGTCCAGAAGTAATCGAATCTTTTCAGAAACAGGTATCATTTCAAGATATCCGTCCGCAGTACATTGATATATTCCATTTCCGAAGTTTGCAACAGGTAATTTACCTATTCCCTTCTTCTTTAGTTTACTTATTGCTTTTGCAGAATGTACCGCGTTCTTAATGGCTTCTCCTATAGATAAGTTATCAAGATTACTCGTGGAAGAGAAACCCCACGTACCATTAACCAGGACCCGAACACCCACCCCTTCTTTTATTGAATATGAAGAGTCCTCTAATAAACCGTTTTTTACTGTAAACCCATTCATAATTCTTTTCTGATACCGTAATTCCAACCAGCCCGGATGCTTTCTCACAATCTCCTTAAAAGAAGAGATTAAATTCAAGTTTTCAATAAATTCAATCATAATATCTCCCTCATTTACTGAATATTTTAACAAAATTAATTGTATTTGTCAAGTTAAAAGAAAAAAACAGGGACGGTTCTTTCATTTTTATCATAGTGGAGAGTGGAAGGTGGAGTGTGATGATGGAAAAAGTGAACAGTGAACCGCAAAGACAAAACATTTTTTACTATGAAGGACTTGAAGGGATAAATCGTGATGCGTGATTTGTGATCCGTGATTCGAAAGAATTGTGTTACCAACATTTGATACGATATGTAGGGGCGAGGGGCCCTCGCCCGTATCATAATTATTTAAAACATTAATATTATCAGAAAATAACATAATTATCAAAGCAAATAACTATAAAGCGCCCGACCGGCCGCCCGTATCATAAGAATAAAATACATCGTCAGGTTATAATATGTGAATATAGCATTTTAAATGATGTTGCAGATGTTTAGAGCAATTGATGCTTAACAAAACAGTAGATGCGAGAAGAATTTTTGATCCCGATAGTTTCCTTGATACATCAGAACGACTTCGCTTCACTTGCCGCAGGATAATATAAATGGGATTAAGAAGAGAATAAATTAATCGTGATTGGTGATTCGTGATTCGAAAGATCAAATATTTTTTCACCGCAGAGGACGCTGAGGACGCAGAGAATTTATTTTACCACGGAGCACACGGAGCACACGGAGGGAATATTTACAATTGAAAATTGAAGATTTTAGATTGAAAATTGTTAATATAGCTTTGTAAAGGACAGTGCTGATTTTTAAAACGGATGATACTTGAGAAGCAATTGAATGTGTTTTTAACAGGGATTATAAGGATTAAGAAGAGAATATATAAATCGTGATTTGTGAACAGTGAACTGAAAGACAAAATATTTTTTCACCGCAGAGGACGCTGAGGACGCAGAGAAGATTTATTAATCGCAGAATCGCAAAAGGATGAAAATTTACTTAGTTGATTTTAAGATGAATTTAATATGCTGAACCAAATATCTAATGATACTTAATAATCAAAAGAGTGTAATTATTAACCGCAGAGGACGCTGAGGACGCAGAGAAGATTTATTAATCGCGGAATCGCAAAAGGATGAAAATTTACTTAGTTGATTTTAAGATGAATTTAATATGCTGAACCAAATATCTAATGATACTTAATAATCAAAAGAGTGTAATTATTAACCGCAGAGGACGCTGAGGACGC
>JAQVHJ010000221.1 GCA_028696285.1 bacterium | reverse complement strand
TTTTAACATAAATCATGAATATAATTATTGAAATTGCTGCTGCGGAACTGTTGATTATGATGAGTGAAGTAAGTCCGAAACCTTTTATCAGGAAAAATACCGTAAAAATAAGCTGGAGAGAAGATATATAGAAATCAACATGTGAAGTTATATCAAATCGCTGAAGGCCCACAATGACATTTCTGAATACTGAAAAGGGAATTATAAACAGGGTGAATACCGCTGTTATCATGATTACAGTGCCGGTTTCTTCCTGAAGTTCGAGGGGGATATGAAACAGGTCATTGACAAAGATTTTCAGGATTAAAAGGCAGAAAAATACAACGATGCCGGATACCGCGAAGATTATAAATGAAGTATTTATGTATTCATTTATTTTATCGAATTCTTTTTTTGCATAGAATTCGGATGTGTATTTGATAAGAGAAACAGAAAAAGCAATGTCGAATATCTGGAAATATGCATTGATTGAACTTAACAAAATCCAGACTGCTGCAGCATGTTTCCCAATGTGAATTACTATGAACGGGAATAACAGAAATGACAGAAGAATATTCCACAATCTGACGATGAAGTTGAACAGGGTGTTTTTGATAAGTTTATTTTTTATTTCCATAGAACAGAACTGAATATTTCAATGATTCGATCTGCAGCTTCTTCCTTTCCAATAAACAGGTTATGATCAAGATACTTTTTCATGTTTTTATTTATTTCAGGATTTTCCTCAGGATTGAGCGCAGCCTTAAGCTTCTCTTTATAATCATGCGGGTTATCGGAGTACATTACTGCATTGCTTTCAAGATAGGCTTTTTCAACAGAGTCATTTTTTAATTTACGTTTATTTAAATTTAGAAGGAGTATTCTTTTATTGAGAGCCATTGCTTCCAATGCAGTTGTTGATGTCTCTGTAATGAGAATGGAACAGCCTTTAATGAGGTTATATATATTTTCTTCCTGGAAAAAATAAAAACAGGAATGATATTCATCAGGAATTATCTGTTTGTACAACTCAATCTTGTCCCGGGGGTGGAGCTTGATCACAAAATTGTATTCGGGAAATGCTTTGACGTTTTTATAGATAGAGAACAATGTAAGCTCCAGCTCTTCAAGGGTTCCCGGCCCGAACGGAGCAATTGGAGTGGTAGTAAAAAGAATGTAAGGTTTATCTGTGGGAAGATTTATGTTCTGAAGGTATTTCCGGTTATCTTCATCAGTAAGCTGAAGAAGATAATGAATCTTTGTGCTCCCGACTACCTTTATCTTCTCGGGGTTTATTCCTTTCCGGACTAAACCGTCCTTTAAGTAATCGCCCCAGACAAGGATATAATCAGTCCCGCCGTTCCCGTAAAAACAAGGTTCGGGATACTTGCCGAAAACCATTTCAAAACGCCTGCTGAACATTTCAACCTTGGATATCTGTACCTTGCCCGGGATTATAAACCCGTCCTGAAGAAGGAATGTTGGGATTTTTAATTCTCTGCAAAGCTGAATAATGAACCGGAGACTCCTGATATTGTCATTCCCCACGACTACCGCAGATGGTTTTTCTATTTTAAGCAAATTTCGAAGAATTGCTTTTAAGTATCGGGGGGGGTATTTAATTCCTTCTCTACCTAAGAAAAGATTTCTGAGTGCTTTCCAGAGCTTGACTTTTAACCCGGAATCGGAATAATCTTCAAATCTTTTAAAACTAATGTTATTCAGATTGAATTCCTTCTCAGCATCCCCGCCTTCAAAGGAATCAATTGAAATGAAGGAAGTTTCAAATCGAGAGTTATCTTTTAATTTCTCTATTATGGGTAGAAATAATTTTACATGCAGTCCACTTGAAGGGATAAAAAGGAGTTTCATTCATTGCTCTGAAAAAAAAAGAAAGAGGGTTCAAAATAATTTGGAAATATTCTGAACCCCGTTAAAATATTTAGAAAGATTAGAATTTATATGATCCGCCGATACCGAAGCCGCTTCCGTCAACAGAATTTCCCTCAACATCTACCTGGGTTGACAGGTATGTCAAGTTGACAGAGAACTGCTCATTGAAATAATATCTCACACCGGCCATGTAGAGCCATGAATCATATTTTTCCGAGTCATCTTCATAACCTTCAATACTGAAATCAGTCTGGCCATAACCAACCCCGGCAAATGGAACCCAATGCGGGTCATTCGGAAGCTTGAACTTGTAGATTGCATTAAGATGCATCGGTTTAATGTTCATTGTCCAGTCAAACGTGTATGTGCCGTAAGTGACACTGTCATCATAGGACCACATATAATATGATATCGAAACCTCGAAATCATTGAAATCATAACCTAAATATCCCCCGTACATCGGGGCACTGTTTTCTTCATATTTAAAGTTAAAGTAATCTACCCCTGCAATAAACTGTGAAAATGCAGGAACAGCAACAAGAAGAAAGCTGCAGACTAAAATTGAAAGAAAAACTCTCTTCATTTTCTCCTCCTTTTTTGAATATTCAGTGAAATTATATCATATCTTGTTATAAAAGTCAAATAAAAAGGGACGGTTCTTTCATTTTTAACAAAATGCGCTATAAGTTCCGGTTTGTTGGGATTTCAATATTTTAATCTTCAACTGCTCAGGAATATGTGGAGGTATTAGAATTCCTGGGTGATTTAATTGAGGTTTTGGTTACTTCAATTTTTTGAATTGGAACACATTTTCAGGAACGAAGTACGGGAATTTGATTTGTGCATGAAGTTTTCAACATAATTTTTTATAACAGGCTGCTGTTCATCAGTTAAAAGGCTTTGATATAGGGCTTGAGCATTTTTTTCAAGGTCATAGGAAGTTTTACAGGCATTCTGAATATTTTTAAACCCCGGTAGTTGATTTTCATAAGAATTTTTTGGGAGATTTTTATCATGCTTTTCGTATAATTTCAGAAGCATTTCTATTCGCATTTCCTGCTCTTTATAATATGTTAAGAACGGAGGCGGGTTTTTTAAACTGTTTTTTGCCATCTTATAGTGTTCAAGTAAACGGTATTCATTATTAATGAGTTTTTTCAGGATCAATACTTCGTTTGATGACCCATTATTCCGGTTATCCTCATCCTTTTTACATCCTGAGATGGAAAAGATTAAAAGCGTTAAAGCAATCATAATTATAAGGACTTTTTTCATTTTTTATTCTCCTGATTTTAAATGCGTGTTAATGAAATTCAGTACTTCCTTATGCATTTCATCTTCGGGTAACTGCATAAATACAATTTCAGAATAATGGTTTTTTGTTTTAATCTCCTTGATCTCTGAATTACATCCGGAGTCTATTAATTTTTTCTGGAAGATCTTTGACTGGAATTTTGCAAGAAGCCAGTCATTTTCTGCATACGCAATGAAGATCGGAATATCAATTTTTTTTACATGGTTGAACGGCGAAGCATCGTCCCATACTTCCTTATTTTCAGTGAATACTTTTTCAACAGTTTTACTGTATTTTTCCTTTACAATGAATTCTTCCGAGATAAGGAATGGGCCGCTTATTAAAATTAACCCGTTTAATTTCTGATGTTCAAAAGAGAGCTGTTCTCTAAATTTATCGTTGAATATAATACTTGATACGATATGAGCACCTGCGGAATGTCCACATAAATAGATAAATTCAGGATTTCCCCCATACTTACTGATATTATTAAAAACATAATTAACAGCGTGGACAGTATCTTCGATTTGAGCCGGGTAAATGTAGTCAGGCGCTAATCTGTATGAAATGATTACGGTTACGATTCCCTGCTTTGCAAATGTATAACCTAATAACCGATACCATGACCTGTCTCCGTAAGACCAGCTTCCCCCATGAATGAAAACCATGACAGGCCTGTCCTTTGAATTTTCAGGATAGTAAATATCAAGAGAATGCTTGTCAATTGATTCATCGTTTTCATGCAATTCCCGGGGATAGTAATACAAATCTTTTTCAAGCTCTATCTTCTTGCGCTCCCATTTCTTCAGCTTCGCACCCGCTGCCCCTGTAGAGAAAAAAACAGTCGTTACACAAAACAGGATAACCAGAAGGAATAGTGTCATTTTTCTTGTTTTCATAGACATAATTTACGTAACTTCCTCCTGAATTATTTTGTTTTCTTATAATATTATAAGCGAATATGGGGTTTTTGTCAAGTCCTTTAAGAAAAACAGGGACGGTTCTTTCATTTTTAACATAGTGGAGAGTGGAAGGTGGAGAGTGGAGAGTGATGATGGAAAATGTGAATTGTGAAGCGAAATACAAAAGAATTTTCACCATGAAGTACACGAAGAGCATGAAAGTATAATCGTGATTCGTGAACCGTGATCCGTGATTCGAAAGAAAAATATTTTTTCACCGCAGAGGACGCAGAGGACGCAGAGAATTTTTCACCGCGGACCACGCGGACCACGCGGAAAGAAATACTTAGTTGATTTTAATATGAGAATGATATACTGAACCAAAGAGCAGATGATACTTAGAGAGCAATAGGATGTAATTTTTCACCACGGAGCACACTGAGCACACGGAGAAAATACTTACAATTGAAAATTGTAAGTATAGCATTATAGGTAATGGTGCAGATGTTTAGAGCGAAGGATACTTAACAATCATTTGAATATGAATATTTTTTACCATGAAGGACATGAAGGGCGTGAAGGGTATAATCGTAATTCGTGAACCGTGATTCGTGAATCGGAAGAATATTTCACCGCAGAGGACGCTGAGAATTTATTTAACCACAGAAGCGCAGAAGGATGAAAATTTACTTAGTTGATTTTAAATTAATATAGATATATTGAACCAAATATCAATAGATACTTATGAAGCGATTGAATGTAATTTTAACCGC
>JAQVHJ010000220.1 GCA_028696285.1 bacterium | reverse complement strand
GGGAACTCCCGTTTTGAAACAGGATGAATAGTAGTAAATTGAAGCTGGAACTCGACTGATTTATGGAGAAGGTTTAATTTTTCCGGAAGTTTAATTAAATATTCCAAACCTCGCGAAGTCTTATTCTTCTCATTTATTTTCAAGCCGGTACGGTTTAACAGAACCTTATTTAATTTAAAGTCATTGAAGTTAATATTATTCTTCCCCTGGATCAGCCATCTATATTCAACCTTCGGGTCTGAAAATAATTTTTCCAAGGCTTCTTCTGAATCAGCGCATGCAATTATAAACTCATTCTCCTTAAATATTTTCTCATACCCAATCGTAATATCTGCATCGTAGAAATCTTTATTCCTTGATTGCTTAAATCTGATATGATAAAAGAATCCCCTTCTGAAAATAATAGGTTCATCTCCCTGGCCGAATATAGTCTGGAATAACCCGTGATATAATGAGTTGCCAACCTCTTCATTTAATCGGAGCTGAAGTGAATGTTTAATTACTTCATCCAGTTTATCTTTCGAAATAAGATCATCTGTAATGTCCTTTCGTTTAAATATGGGCTGAAATCCCTTCAATTTTTCCTGGTTAAGATAGATCCTCGGCGCTCTCTTCCCGACAGAACAAAGGATATTATAATTTATTGTTCCTATCTTTTTAGCAATATCCTCAGCAGTAATCTCCTTCTTTCCAGACTTCCCTATCAGGATGGCTTCATCTCCTATCTTTATAGAATTATTTTTTCCAATATCAATCATTGTCAAGTCCATCGTCACCCTTCCGACAATAGGATATTCATTACCCTTGATCAAGACAGTCCCTTTATTTGAAAGAAGGAAATCATACCCGTCACCGTACCCGATAGGAAGAACTGCTATTAACGAATCATTCTTCAATTTATATGACCTGTTATATGAGATTGTATCTCCCTTTTTAAATTTTTTCAGGAGAACTACCTGTGTTTTAAATGACATTACAGGTTTGACTGAAATTATTTTTTTTAATTCCCCGCCCGGGTATTCTCCGAAGGTCAGAAGCCCGGCGCGAACCATATTAAAATGGGAGCGGGGATAATTAAGAATTCCCCCTGAATTAGCAAAATGAATTAGGGGTATGGTGAGCTTCTTCTCTTTCAAATGTAATAATAATTGTTTAAATTCATTTACCTGAATATGGGCAAAAGGATCTTCCGGGATCTCGGAACTCGGGAAATGTGAAAATATCCCTTCAATTAAAATATTTTTCAAGCCTGCGATTCTCAGAATCTCCTTCTCTGCAGAATCGATTGTAATCCCTGTCCTCCCCATCCCTGAATCAACTTCGATGTGGATATTGACTTTTTTATTTTGTTTCTTCGCTGATTCATCGAGTACCTTTGCAAATTCGAATGAAGACACGGAGGATGTAATATTATAATTCAAAAGATACTCAATCTCATCCGAAGTGGACGGGCTCAGAACCAGGACGGGTGAATATATTTCTGCTAACCTGAGTTGTATCCCTTCATCTGCATTTGCAACCCCGAGATAATAAGCATTATTATTCAATGCAGTTCTTGAAACTTCAATTGCGCCATGCCCGTATGCATCGGCTTTTACAACTTGCAGGTATTTTGTCCCCGGTTTCAGGAACTTTTGGATTTTATGTATATTTTCTGTAAGTCTTTTTAGGTCAATCTCGGCCCAACTGCGGTATTTCATTCGTTATCAATCCCTTATGTATTTGCAATACCTTTTATCTTCTGGCCAAGAACCGCAAGTTTCTTCCCCACATTTCTGAAGTTGAAATCCTGCTTGAATACTTCATTATACCATTTGATCGCGCCACTGAGATTCCCCATCAATTCATAGATACGTCCCATCTCAAATTTAAGAGGGAGGTAATCTTTTGAAGAGTATCCGGGCTTCTTCAAACCTTCTTTAAGCCATTCAATCGCCGATTCATACTGGTGAAGATCTTCGTATGTTTGCGCAATTGCCTCAAAACTCGGAAGTGAATAGTCCTTATCATTCAGCGAAAGCTTGAATTGTTCAACTGCCTGGTCAAATAATCCCATCTCCTTATATGCAATACCGAGGTTGAAGTTGGAATAGTAATCTCCTTCTTCTATTACTGCCTGGGCCTTCCTCTCAAATGTCTCTATTAAATTTAATTCGGAGAGTTTCTCCTTCGCATTCAGGTAATTAGGATAAACATTTAATATTTTATTATAGACTTCCTTCGCTTCTTTTATCTTCCCGTCCTTTAAATACTGGTCTCCGTCTTTAATATAATCCTCGATCAGGTCAATTGCCTTTTCATCATACCCTTGTGTTCCCTGAACCTCCGCTGTACCCTGATTCTCCGGCTTCATTGATTCGAGGAGATTAGTAATCTGTTTATATGCAAAGACCGATTTCTTAAAATCGTTATTTATAGTAAATAACTCGGCAGACTTCTCATAATTCTTTATCGATTCATCAAATTTATCAACACCTATTAAGATCTCCGCTTTAGTCAGGTAATATTCAGGATATTCCGGGTCTGATTTAATCAATGAGTCAACATACATCAGGGCTTCTTCAAACTTCTGCTTGTCAAGGGCTGATTTGATCAAATTATATTTCTCTTCCTCTTCCGGGGAACGGTACCCGGGCGATTCTTCTGACTTTACTTCAGCAGCAACCTGCGAAGGATCTTCATGGAATTCAGGCTTGATCCCCGATTCAATCTGAGATACTTTCTTTGAAACTTCTTCATTCTCAGGATTTATCTGAAGGATCTTATTCCCTATCTCAAGAGCATTTTCAAAAAGCTCTTCCTTAACATAATAATTGAAGCACTTTGAAAATTTCTCCACGGCCTCTTCAATATTCCCGAGACCGAGAAGGATGTTTCCCCAATTTTCAAGAACATAAAGATTTTCAGAATGTATAGTAAGTATCTTCCCGAATAACTGGAACACTTCAATATACCTGTTCTGATCTTTATATGCTTCAAAGGCGTGAAGGTACTTCTCCAGGGCATCATACATAAGATTTTTCTTCGAAAAGATATCTCCGATACTCTCCATTAACAGAGGAGAACCCGGTTCAATCTTTTCAGCTTCCTTAAAATAATGCATTGCTTTTGAATAATCACCCTTATTGCTTAATGCCTGGCCAATACCTATCAAGGATTCAAAAAAGGTCGGTAAAATTTCAATAGCTCTCTGGAATTGAGAGATTGCTCCGTCATAATCACCCTTTGCATTCAGAAGAATCCCATATCCGTAAAAAAGTTCAGGAATCTCTTCTCCCATATTCTTCATCAGTGAAAGAGCCTTCTCTGCAGAAGGGAAATCGCGCTTATTACATAACTTCTGGATTGCTGAAATATATGCCCTGAGCGAGTGCGTGATATAACCGTCCATTTTATAACAATCCGCAATAAGCAGGTCCAGCTCAACATTATCCGGCTGAAGCTCCTTCGCCTGCTGAAGAACGGTTAAACCGCTCTTTGTCTTCCCTTCTTCTATGTAAAGATTATAACTCTTGATATAGTTCTCAACCGAAGAAGGTATATTCCCTAAACCCGCTTCTACCTCGCCCAATATCGAAAATACCATCGGGTCATTCTTTTTATAACCTGTTAATAATTTTAAGGTGTTCCTCGAATCAATGAAATTTCCCTTCGATTTCTGAATCCTTGCTAACTTAAAATAAATAACTATCGCTTCCGAAAGTTCCGCTTCCTTAATATATGACTCTGCTAAATAATTGAGAACGGTCTCATCCTTATCGCTCTCTTCAAGGAACTTATTAAAGAACTTGATCGCCTTCTTATAGCTCCCCTCCTTAAACGCTTCAATCCCCTTAAGCTTAAACTTCATATCTATCATTTCTATACTCCATTTCTTATTTTTTTATTATAACATAAGGATTTGAAATTTTCAAGGAAAAATAATATCTGGAGTTTTCCATTTTTTTAGATTGCCACGAGTTTTACCTTGTTCAACTCTCCCAATGAAAAAAGATGGTGCCTGGGTCCACAAGTAAACACCTACAAATTTACTAGTATTTTAAAAAATTGAATTTTTTAATTAAAATTAAGGAATTTTGATATTTTTCAATCATATCTTATTTTTTTAGTGTGGACTTGTGGACCCAGGCACCAAGATTCTTTTAACTTGAATTAGTTAAGGTAATTGTGTTATAATATGGTAAAAGGAAGGTTTTTACTTGAAGAATAAGCTGAATTTTCTCCTGCTTCTACCATTACTTGTTATTTTACTGATAGGTATTGCCGGTTTTTTCTCATTTGAAAAAAAGATCGGTAATCTAAAGGAATTTTCACAAGAAGAAAAAAACACAGTTATTTCCGATTCGAAAATTGAAATAGAGAAAAAATTAGATACTGTTTCGATGATTTTAACAGATGAATTTACAAAACAGGAATACAAGAGTAAAACACAAATATTAAATTCATTTTCAACTGTTGAAAAAAAGATTAGGAAATCCTTTAATGTTCCAAAAGATAAGGATTTGCTCTTTTCCCAAAGATTTTATTCAGAAGGCGAATTAATTGTATACCGGGGATTTTATTTCCCTGTTGATTCTTCTAAGGTCGATTTTGCTTTTCAGAATGAGAAGGAGATTGAAATCCGATTAATACAGGATAAACTGTATAATAAAATTCTCGTGTTTTCTCTTCCAATAAATAAGGAAGAACGTGTTCTGCTCTTCTTTTTATTTGAAGATACGATGAGATTATATACGGACTTTTACGAATTTTCGGATATCTTTCAATTCCCGATAAAAAGGATTTTCACATATCACCCGATAGGCGCGCTACAAAATCTTCAAGAATCTACCGATATTGAATTTAA
>JAQVHJ010000219.1 GCA_028696285.1 bacterium | reverse complement strand
TTGGAATTGTAAAATAAAAGACCGTCCCCTTACCGATGGTAGAATCGACCCAGATCTTCCCACCATGCTCTTCAATGATTTTCTTGACAATATTCAAACCGACCCCTGTCCCCTTGTAAACCTGCTGTGGATGAAGCTTTGTAAAGGGTTCAAATATCTTTGTATAGAATTCTTCTGAAATCCCGATACCGTTATCCTCCACCCAGAATTCAAAATGATTCTTCTTCTCTTCAAATCCTATATCTATCTTGGGTTCATCATTCTCCTTTGTTGAGAACTTAATCGCATTATCAATTAAATTCGAAAAGACCTGTGAAATTTTAATTTTATCACAATATATTTGGGGGATCTTTTCCCTGACTGAAATCTTAATTTTATAATGTTCAATCTCAAACTTCAAATTCTCCATAATATCATGTAGAATCACATTTATATCTGCTTCCGAATACGGATTCTTAATCCTGGAAACGCGTGATAACGTAAGTAAATCATTGAGCAGGGTATCCATTCTCTTCGCGCTTTCCTGAATCTGTTCAAGGTACTTCTTCTCATCCGTCCCCAGTATCTCTTGACAATCTTCCGCCAGGAAACTTGCATAGGACGAGATCCCGCGCAGCGGCGCTCTGAGGTCATGGCTTGCTATATAAACAAAATTATCCAACTCTTCATTTACCTTCTTCAATTCCTTCTGCTGTTCAATCAATTTCAGTTTATCGCTCTCCAACTCAAGCTTTGCGTTTGACAGGTCTTCCATGATATTCAACGCGGCAAGCTGACTGCTTTCAAGTTCTTTATATGCATTCTTCAATTCATTTGCAACCTTATTCAGTTTCTCTTCCTTCTTCTCCCTCTCCCTGATCTCAAGCTTCAATTCATATGTTCTCTCATCAACTGTTTTCTCAATATTCTCACGCGACAATTTCAATTTCTCCCTCATCCTGTCGAATGAATTTGCGAGAACCTCCATCTCATCCCCGGATTTGATTAATACAGGAGTATTTAAATCTTCCGTCTCAGTAATATTCTCGGTTATCAGGTTAAGTTCCCTTATAGGTTTTATTATGCCCTGGGCTAACCGGAAGGTCAGAAATATTCCGATCAATACGAGCAGCAACACAGTTAATGTTGACTGCAACCTTAATCTATTAATACTTTCTTTAATAAGGTCAAGGGAAATCCCTACATGCGTTGAACCTATCATAAAATTATCTACCTTAATCGGAACTACAACATCATAGATATTTTCACCGTCAATTGAAATCAATTTTATCCCGTGCCTTTGATTCTGGTCAATTATATTTACCCAGAGTAACTGAAGCGGGAAACCTTTTTCAAAGGTATGCATGAAAACATTATTACTCTCATCTGTAATGAAAATATATGAAATATCTTTTATGGAACTCTTATTCTCATCCAGGATTTTCCGTAAATCAGTTTTATTCCCCGTAATCATGGATTCAACAGATGAAATGGAAATCTGGTTCGAGATAAGGATACCCTTCTCCTTCAGGGATGTTTCGAGGTTGGTTCGAAGTGTATATTGAATCCAGAGTGTGCTGGCAAAACCTAATAATAACAGAATCAATATTATATTCAATATGATTTTTACAGATATACTTCTCTTCAAATTTTCTTACCTAATCTATTCGGGTTTATAATACTTCTTAACCAGCTCGAAACTCTTTGAATAATCACCCGGGGTTGACTTTTCTATTTTATCAAAATGAATATTCTCTAAAATCTTCCTGCCTTCTTTATCATTATGCACTTCAAATAACGTATCAATAATTTTCACCTGTATTTCATCATCAAGTGAATTTTTAATTATGAACGGCCCATGAATAAACGCATCGGAAATTTCAATCACCTTTATCTTATCTTTCAGATTCTCCCTTCTGTACAAGTTAAAATAATATGACGGAATACATACCGCCGATACCCTCTTATTCAAAATGAAATTCAAGAGGTCATGGAGATTCTTTACATAATAAATGGCTGAGAAGTATTCATCTGGCTTCATGTTCAGCTCTCCGATCTTTTTGAGGGGAAAATAATATCCCGGAACAGAAAACATGTCAAAGAACGCGAATGACTTCCCTTTCAAATCCTTTACTTCCGAAATGATACTATCACTATTTACTATTATTTCACAATTATAATTAGCACTTCCTTCATATACCGGGGTACCGATAATTGAATAGTTGTCAACCTCATTCAGGCGAAGTATTGAATACATTGCATCAGAAATCAACGCAATGTCGATCTCTTCACGTTTTAATGATTCAAACAGATCATTATTTGACCGGAATAACTTAAGCCGGATCTTTTCTCCGGTCTTCTTGCTCAAATAATCTGTTAAAGGCCTGTACTGTAAAAATAAACTTACTGTTGAATCAAAACAGAATACCCCGAAAACAATCTCTGTCTCACCCGATTTATTCTCCGGTTCGAGTAGAACTTCCCCGCTATCAATTATTACGGGTTCTTCGTTATTTTGACAACCGGTAAATGTAATAATAATTACACAAATAATTGTCAGCAGGATATTTCTTTTAATCATTCTTTTAAATCAACCTTTAATTCACTTACAGGAACCCCTGAAAAAATATCAGAAAAGATCTTCAGGATATTCTCTTTATTCTTAAGGATTTGTTTCGGGTTTGAAGGAATGACCTTGATCTCATTTATATTAAAATCCAATTCGGGTATATTAACATCGCTTCTTGCAGAAACTATTTTTAAATCTCTCCCGAGGAACTCCTGTGTTTCCTTTGACAATAACCAGTCAACAAAGATCATTGAATGCTTAATGCTCCTGCAGTCCCTTGTAATACAGATAGGGCTGGCAATAACAACCATTCCGGCATTTGGATAGATATAATCTATCTGCATTGACGGATAATCATTCAATAATCCTCTGACAGAAAAATCCAGTGTAATCCCTGCCAATAACTCACCGCCTGCTATCTTCTCTGTTAACAAGGTGTTGTTATCAATGATCTGACAATCATTATTATACAGTTTAACAAAATACTCCCATCCGAAATCTTTATTAAGGAGCAGCGTCCCGACTGTAAACAATGCCGTACCCGACTGTTTAGGATCGGAGATCCCGATCTTCCCCTTCAATTCCGGCCTCAGCAGATCATTATAACTGCGGAATTTGGTCTTCTGGAAATAGGTATTGTATGCAATAACCATATTAATGATTCGGCTGCCGTAGTAATATCCTTCATTATCAATAAATATCGGTATTATCTTTTCTGAATCCTTCTGTGAATATTTCAGGATCAGGTTCTTTGACTTCAGCTCCTCTGCATCAGAAAAATCAGCGAGCCAGAGTATATCTGCCTTAACTTCGCCTTCTTCCGCCTCTGAATAAACCTTTTCAAGAATATTAATTGTACCGCTTCTGTAAATCTGCACCTTAATCTCCGGATGCGCATTTTCAAATTCGAGCTTTATCTTTTCCACGATCTTTAACGGAACAGAAGTATATACCACTATCTTCGATTGCTTCACGCGGCTGTCGCCGCACGATACGGAGAAAAGAAGGAAACAAGTTAAAATAACCGAACAGAAAATCATGAGAAGAATAAATTTCTTTTTAACCTTTCTCAAAATTTGATCTCCAATTGAATAAGAAGTTCGTCATTATCCACATCAACATCGCCGGTATCTTCCCCGTTGATATAATATTCGGTTTTTAAAATCAAGCCCGGAATAAACGTGGTCAATAAAGCAACAGTAATATTATCCCTGTCCCAGGTTAATGGTTCCCCGGGATCCGGTTCCAGATTATTCGTCAGTGCCCCGTACATAACCAACGGCGTAACCGTTGATTTCGGAGAAACCTTAAGGTCAACATACATCTGGGCAAACCAACCCGACCTCTCCAGTTCTGCGTCGTTACCGGAGATATATTTCCCTGCAAGCGTAAACTTCCGTATCTTATATTCAATTGAACCGCCGTAAAAACTGCTCCTGAAATCATCCGTAACAAGATCCCCGTCTATTCCCAGAAGGAAATTCTGTTCATCTTCATTCAGCTTCCCGTCAAAGAAGAAACCTAAAATGCAGAGCGATGAAAATTCGTTAAACTTATTGTTTATCCCTAACCCAAGCCCTGCTTCTTTATTTTCGTTCTTCTCCCTTACGGGTTTATTATCATGGAAAAGATAATAACTATTATCCTCATTTGGTGATTTTGCGCTCAACTCCAAACCATTTGAGACGGAGAGGTACCAGATAAAACTCTTATAGTTCCCGTACCAGGTAATCCCGAGGTCATCGTCTAATGAGAAGGATGTATCAATCAGACTGTACCCTTCAGTCTTTATGGAAGGATAGATGTCAATAAACCGGTCGTCAAGACCAATCTTCAATTTGGAATTGAAAAGAGGAAGTCCGGAAAAAATTACATACGCTTCACTGCAGTATGCAGTTGCTGAATTAAATAAGAACAGTCCTGTAAGTGAAATATTTTCCGAAAGCTTTATTTTGGGACAGAGTGTGAACTTATCCAGCTGAAAATGTCCATACGGATTATCTATCCCTGTGTCATACTCAGTATCAACATATTCATATTCCAGCTCACCACCAAGTTCAAACTCCATTCCCTTCGTTGAAATTAAAATTCGGTCATTGGTTTCTGTGCTTGCGACTGTTAAAATAACAAAACAGACAAATAAAATAGTTAAGATACTTTTATTATTCATTCCTCTCCTCTTTTTTTTCAGGAATATCATATTTCTCATCGGTTCCCGTTTTAATCAATAATTCATTTATCTCCTTCTTTAAGTTGACCATCTCCAATTCACGGCCTACCATCAGTTTATTAAACCTTT
>JAQVHJ010000218.1 GCA_028696285.1 bacterium | reverse complement strand
AGGGATTAAACGGGATTAAGAAGATAATAAATAAATCGTGATTCGTGAACCGTGATTCGTGATTCGAAAACGAAAGAATTGTATTACAAACATTTGATACGCATCGTAGGGGCGTCCGGGCGGACGCCCTTCTTTTGGTTTTAAACATGAAGAAAAGAGATAGAAGAATTTTTCACCATGAAGGGCATGAAGGGAATATTTTCAATTGAAAATTGAAGATTTTAGATTGAAAATTGAAATATAGCATTATGAAACAATGTGCAGATGTTTAGGGCGAAGGATACTTAACAAGACATTGAATGTCAGAAGAATTTTTGACAGGGATTAAACGGGATTAAGAAGATAATAAATAAATCGTGATTCGTGAACCGTGAACCGTAATTCGATAAACGAAAGATTTGTATTACAAACATTTGATACAAATCGTAAGGGGGTCCGGGCGGACGCCCTTCTTTTGGTTTTAAACATGAAGAAAAGAGATAGAAGAATTTTTCACCGCAGAGAGGTCCCTCACATTCGTTCAGGATAAACTCCGTACGCAGAGAATATTTATTTAAACGCGGAAACGCGAAAGGATGAAAATTTACTTAGTTTCTTTATGATTATTAAGATGTAATGAACCAAAATTCTATTATTACTTAAAGAGTAAGAGAATTTGATTTAATACTACTGAATACCATGTACCTCAAGCATGCCTGGCTCCGCACCGGGCTACTTGAGAAGAAAAATATTTATCTCTTACTGATTACTCGATCTGATTACTGAAAATTTGACAGAGTTAAATTTTTATCCACACTCCACTATCCACTCTCCACTATTTAAATGTTTTCCTTGATTTCGAAATTATTTTGTGATATAATCCGGTTTAAACAGGTATTTTTATGAAGAAACATAATTACAGATTATTTCTTAATAGCATTCCGAAGTCGGGCAGTCATTTAATGACAAAGCTGATGGAGCTCCTGGATGAGTTTGAGGAGCACCGGAAAAACATAAAAAAATATGTTCGTCAGCAGAAGAAAAAGGTTAAGTATAGCCCTGAGACAGTTCGGGTGAGGGATATACCTCTCCCCATCCTTGAGAAATATTTTTCTTTATGTGAAGAGGGTAAATACCATTTTACGCATATACGGTACCATCAAGCATTATATGAAATATTTAAAAGGTTAAATTACAAAATGATAATAATAATTCGGGACCCGCGCGATGTAACTGCTTCACTTGCAAATTACAGTTTGAAAACAAAGTCATACCGCCTTCATCGCTTTTTCAAAAATTTAAAAAACTTTGATGAGGTTTTAAAATACACAATTACAGGAGTAACTCCGGAGGAGTTTCAAAAGAAATTAAAGCTATATGTATTTATCCAGAAGATAAAGAATAAGCTTGGTTTGAGATGTTTACCTTACAGGAATCTAATGGAGGCATCTGTTCGGAATCGATTTGATAATTTTATACAATGGACAAAGAAACCCGATTTCCTGACCGTTAAATTTGAAGATTTAGTCGGAGAGAAGGGTGGTGGGAGCCGTGAGCGTCAGGAGCAGGCGATAAGAGCTATTTTTAAGTATCTCCAAATTCCTGAGGACGGGGAGCGAATTAATTATCTCTGCGAGAATATTTTCAGTCCTAAGAGCAAGACATTTCATAAGGGTCAGATAGGCGGTTTTAAGGATATTTATAAGCCTGAACATAAAGAGTTATTTAAAAAAGTCGCCGGAGATCTATTAATCCAACTGGGTTACGAGAAGGATAATAATTGGTAATCTTGTTCAACCTGTAATTTTTATCTTCAAACCTGTATAAAAAATTCTAAAATGTAAATATTTAATACGATTTCATGTGTTTTTTAACACATTCTTACCTTTGAGTAAAATCGACAATCCCAACATACTGATATTTAACGTTCTTGGCATAGAAGTTGATATATAAATAGGCGAAGGTCATCTAAACCTTAAAAAAAAGGAGGAAAAGATGAAAACACAACTTTTAAAGTGGGGAATAGCAGTTCTGCTTGTTCTTTTTACGATACCCATCCTGGGAATAAATGAAGCGGAGGCTTCTGTTGCAGTTGGTGTAGTGTATCAAACCGGTCCTTCAAATTGGGATTCCTATGGACGTTGGGTTTGGACTGCTGAATATGGAGATATTTGGGTTCCTTATACTTGGGGTGGCTGGCAGCCTTATTATCATGGTCATTGGGTATGGGATTCATATCATGGCTGGGTCTGGGTTTCCAGCGAACCTTGGGGTTGGGTAACCTATCATTATGGAAGATGGACCTATTATCCCAGTTATGGTTGGATCTGGGTTCCCGGTTATGTCTGGGGTCCCGGTTGGGTTGCTTGGCATCATCATCATAATTATGTAAGTTGGGTTCCGCTTGGTCCGGGGAATGTCCCTTATTATCAGAATATTCCTAAATATAAGAACCCTTCATACAAGCATAATGTTCCAAAATACAAGAATCAAGGCTGGGTAACAGTTGAGAAGGGAAGTTTTCAGAATGGAAAGTATAAATTTGTAGACCCCGGTAATTCTCAATTTAAATCTTCTGATATGAAGAATGGTAACTTTTCTCCTGAGCAGTGGACAAAAACCCCTCCCAAGATTGATCCTACTCCTGAGTACAAGAAGTATGGAGAAAATGAAAAGAATTTCAAGGAAAATTACAGGAAGAATCAGGAGTCCTTTGAAAAAGAATGGAGTAAGAATACCGGACTGAATCCGAAGGAGTTCAAGCAATCAGACGGGAATAAGTCTAAAAACGATCTCTATAGAAGCGATGACAATAAATATACCCAGAAGAAATACAACAAACAAGGTGATAAAGATTCCTATAAATATCCCGGGGACAGTAAGGGAACAAATCAGGATAATTACAAGAATCCTCCTCAGCAAAATAAAGGCGGGGATCAGAATTATTATAAGCAGCCCCCTTCAAACAAGGGCAATGACAAGAATGACGGATATAAACAACCCCCACAGAATAAGAGCGGGTATCCGCATTATACTCCACCGCCAGCTAATGAAAAAGGATCTGATTCTCAAAAGGAACAGCCGGAAGAGAATTACAATAAACCGGACAGCAAAGGAAGTAAAAACAGTTATCCTTCTTTCTATAATGACTTTAACGGAAAATCAGATGATGATGAAGATGACAGCAAGTCAAGTAAAGGAAACAGTAAACAATCTTCAAACTCAAGTTCCGGGAAGAATAATTCCTCTTCAAAAGACGGTTCATCTTCTAAGGAAGATAACAGTGGCGGGAAGTATAAATAAAATTTAATATGGCTCTTTTTACTCTCTATTGGGAGGTATGCTTCGGTGTACCTCCCATTTTTTTAGGAAGGAATTTGTAATTATTCCCGTGATAAAACCGGAGATGGTTCCAAAAAGAATAATGAATGGAATTTGAAGATAAATTGATTTATGAAACTTCATAATTATCAGAATAATAATTAATTGCCCGAAATTATGAGCAATAGAGCCAATTATACTCACTCCGATTAGGGAGAAGACCCTTCTAAAAAATTTCCAAATAAAAAACATTATAATTATGCTTAGAACAGTTCCGGAAAGACTCATAAAAAATGCAGGGGAGAAGATTGTCCCCAAAACCAGACCCGAAGTGATCACTTTCCCTATCCCTACAATCATTCCTTGTCTAAGTCCCATTATAACAATACTACTAAGTATAAAGATATTTCCCAGTCCAATTCTGAACCATGGCATAGGTTTTGGGATTGTAGATTCCAAAATATTAAATAAAGCTGCCATGATTATAAAAACTGACAATATAAGTTCTTTCTGAATTTTTTCATCAGTATGAAGTTGAGTCAACATTCCTTAAATCTTTTTTACCTTTAATTGAGATTATGATTTTATTAGGTAAGCAAACGATATTTTCTCCCGGTTTTGAAATCTCCCTTGATTTTGTGCATAGTTTCAACGGGCAATTAGAGTTTACCATCTTAACTGTTCTCTCTTCAGAAATATTTATCTCCACCTCGGCATTATTATACGTAATTGTATAATTTCCCGGTTTGTTGAGGGGGAAAGAAAAGATTAGTTTGCCGGAGTGGTGAACTTCAACGGTGTCAGGGGTGGAGAGGTGTTTATTAAAGAGATAGAGTGAAATGAAGATAGAGATAAGAATTAAAAAAGCCAGGAGAATAATATCTCCCGGCTTTATTTTTAAATCTTTTGCTTCTGGAAAAAACATTAGAGACCTACGTTCCAAGCTCCCAGGATTTTAAATAAGCAACCTGTTCAGGGGTGAGTTTATCAATTTTAATTCCTAAGGTTTTCAGTTTAAGAGCTGCGATATTTTCATCCAGGGTGTCGGGAAGTTTATATACTTTTTTCTCGAGTTTTTTTGCATTTTTTAATATAAACTCAGCAGCCAGGGACTGATTAGCAAATGACATATCCATTACATTTGCGGGATGACCTTCAGCAGCGGAGAGATTTACCAATCTTCCTTCAGCAAGGATGAAAACTCTTTTGCCGTTTTTCATCAGGTATTCGACGACATTATCTCTTACTTCAGAGATTTTTTTCGAGACGCTTTTCAGTCCTTCGATATCCAGTTCTACGTTAAAGTGTCCTGAATTTGCAATGATAGCTCTGTCCTTCATTTTGATGAAATGTTCTTTCCTGATAACATTAATATCGCCTGTTGCAGTTACGAAAATATCTCCGATCTTTGCGGCATCTGCGATAGGCATGACCCTGAATCCGTCCATTACCGCTTCGATTGCCTTAACCGGATCAACTTCAGTTACGATTACGTTTGCCCCGAGTCCTGCGGCTCTCTTTGAAATACCCTTAGAACACCAGCCATAACCG
>JAQVHJ010000217.1 GCA_028696285.1 bacterium | reverse complement strand
TCTTCGTTTTTCGTTTCACGAATCACGTTTACCGTTCCCCGTTCCCTGTTCACCATGCGCATCAAATGTTTGTAATATAAAAATGGATTGCCACGCTTCACTTTGTTTCGCTCGCAATGACTCTCATTCGTCAACAATTTCAATAACGTAATTTGTCATTGCGACGAAGGTTTAAAGAACCTGAGGAAGCAATCTCTCTTCGTTTTTCGTTTCACGAATCACGTTTACCGTTCACCGTTTACCGTTCCCCGTTCCCCGTTTACCGTTCACCATTCCCCGTTCACCGTTCACCGTTTACCGTTCACCGTTAACATGTGTATCAAATGTTTGTAATACAATTTTTTCGGATCATCCCCAATTTTTCAGGGAAACTCCTGATTTTATTTCAGGAGTTTCCCCAAACTTAACGTTTCTTTTTTTATCCGTTTCTATTGAGTTTCCCGACAGTTTTCGCGTGCTTTTCACCGAGCGAGAATATCAGGTACCCCAAAGGAATCAGTACTATTCCAAGAATTACCAGAATTACGACATCGTTAATCAATGTCCCGATTGGCGCGCCTTCGAGGACCGCTGCTCTAACCGCTCTCAAAGTATAGGTTGCAGGAGAGAGGAATGCCAATTTTTGCATCCAGCCCGGGAGCACTGATATTGGATAATAAACCCCTGAAATTAAAAGGATGATAGCCTGGAAGATATGTGTTGCCTGAGACCCCTTTTCCGGGGACAAGAGTGGAAAAACTGCAGCTATCAGCCCCATTCCTATAAATGAGAAGCTTGAAACGATGACAATAGTAACAGCTGATAATACATTAACATTGTTCAGTTCTATTTTAAAGAACAGAATGATGAATAAAAGAACGATAGCGCTTCTTATAAGTCCATAAATAACGGCATAAGTACACATTCCGAAGAGGTATGTTATCCTTTTTGCCGGCGCCATGAATGTGAACTCAATTGTTCCTTCCCATCTTTCCCAAGAAATACATTCTGCAACTTCATGGAATATAATAGACAGGAATCCCCAGAGCAACGCCCCGATAATCAGGAATACTACCTTTTGCGGATCACCGGAAGTAACGCCGATCAAACCAATGGTAATTGTATTAACAATGGTATATACCATGAATACAATTTCCCATCCAAGGTATCTCTTGATCAGGTTGAAATTTCTTTCAACAAATCCTGCAGTTGCCCTCAGGTCTTTAATTAATAATTCGTGTAACATTTCATTATCTCCTTTAAATCTGCCGGGTTCCGGAATTTCTAATTTTAATAATGAAGAATGAATTTAAAAGTTTCAGAACCCGGCAGATAATATTATATTTTTCATTCTTCAAGCTCATCAGATTTGAATTCCTTGCCGGTAATCTCAAAGAAGACATCTTCGAGAGAAATGGTTTCATTCTCTTTTCGGAACTTATTCTTAAGATTTGCCGGTGTGTTCAAAGTGATGAATTTACCTTTATCAATAATAGCGATCCGATCACAGATCCTGTCCGCTTCCTCCATATCATGGGTGGTTAGAATAACAGTTGTATTATTTGTTTTTCTCACCTTTAATATGAAAGACTGAACGTCTTTTTTCGATTTAGGATCAAGGCCTGTGGTCGGCTCGTCAAGGAGCAAAAGAGACGGTGAAGTAAGTACTGCCCGTCCAATAGCAACTTTCTGCTGCATTCCCCTGGAGAAGTTTTCAAGGGGTTCATGAATCCGATTAAGGTCAAGGTTTAAGACCCCGAGAATTTCATTTATCCTTGATTTTGCTTCATCTCTTGGAACCCCATAAATACTTGCTGCATACATTAAGTTTTCAAATGCAGAAAGCTTTTTAAAGAAGGAAGCTTCAACAGTCACCCTGTTAATGTGCTGCTTTACTTTATATTCATCCTTAACTATATCATAGCCAAAAACAGAGATGCTTCCCTTCTCAAGAGTCAGGAGTGTCGAAATCATTCTGATCAAGGTGGATTTACCCGAACCGTTTTGCCCTAAAATTCCGAAGATTTCACCATAATCAATCGCGAATGATACGCCATTTACAGCATAAAACCTATTTTGCGTTCTTGAAAAAAGAGCAGAAAGAAAATCTTTCTTAATTTTGTTTTTTGTTTCATCCTTGAAACTTTTAAAAACATTATCAACTTTGACAGCATAATTATTCATAGTATTCTCCCTATGCTTTTTAAGGTTAATTCTGCTGCAGACCATTTCTGCAGCTTCCAGAGATGTCGAATGTTAAATTTTAAATTCGATGATTTGGAAATGCTGCAGAAGAGTTAATGACCATCAACTCTGCAGTTGAGACCCGGGCAAAAAAGTTGTGTCGGATTAATCATTCTTCTTCCTTTTTTTACTTTGTTTAATTAGGAGCAAGGATTGTGCCAAAATTTTTTTATATGGTAAATTTAAATTTAGTATGCGTATTTTCCGAATACTGAGTCAAAGGTAAATATTCGAGGTTAATATAAAACATTCAGAAATTCAGATAAATATTTTAAAATACTGAATTATTTCAAAGAAAAAGATTAATTTATTTTAAGATAACTAAATAATAAAAACTTGACTTTTAAAAAAAATTATGTTAAACTTTTATAAAAGATAAATAAATACCTAAAAAAGAGGTAACTGATGAAAAAGATTTATTTTAAATTGATACTTATATCGATTTTATTCTTCCTTATATTAACTTCTTCGTTTGCCCAAACAGCAAAACAGCTTTATGAACAAGGTCAGGCACTTTTATCTGAGAAGGATTATGCCGAAGCAGTAAATAAATTTGAGGAAGCGGTTAAGAAAGATCCCGGAAATCTCCTCTATTTAAACGGGTTAGGAGAAGCATATTATTATACCAATGAGTTTGGAAAGGGGATAGAAGTTTTTGAACAGGTGAAGTCCAAAGCCCTGCCGTTAGTCTCATATTATTTTTACGGGATGTCCTTATTAAAGAGCGGCCGTGCTGATGATGCGATTGCGGCATTTGAAGAATTAAAAAAGTTTAAAAAGACCGCCCGTAATCTTGCCTTGGCTGATCAAGGATTGGGGCTGTGTTATTTTGAAAAGAAGGATTTGAATAAGTCTGAAGAATATTTTAAAAGTTCAGCGAACAATGATCCGCTTTTACCTAAGAATCATCTTTACTTAGGGAGAATCCTTCTTAACAGGAATGAATTTTTAAAGGCAGAAGAAGAGTTTCGTATAGAGCTTCAGATTCCTTCTGATGACCTTGATGCCACGAAGGCGGAGATTGCTTCAATATTAGTTGATTACGGGATGAAACTGATAAATGAGGGTAAATTGAAGGAAGGGGAAGATATGATTCAGTCTTCCGGGAAATATGATTCAACCGTTGCGAAAAATGGTTTGATTCAGGCATATACAAAAGAAGCTGACATTTTAATCTCTTCTGGGAAGAAGAACGAAGCCCGGGAAAAATTATTAAAGGCAATAGAACTTGATCCTGCGAACCAGGAACTGCAGACAAAATTGAGCAGTGTAAAAGGCAATGACTTAATGAAGTACATTCCTTTCGTTGGCGGTGGAATTTTAGGTGTGATTATTTTGTTTGTTATAATAATTATCATAGTCAAGGCATCCAAGAAGAAACCAGCATCAACACCGGCAGAAGTTCCCGCACCCGCCCCCGGCTTTGAAGAGGACGTCCCCACAGAAGTTATACAAGGAGAAGGAACATCCGCAGGTGAAGAAGTGACAGGGATGGTTTCTGAAAAACCGATGCCTGAAATCTCTTTAGATGAAACGAAATTTAAGGAAACGGCCGGTGAACCGGTATCCGAAGAAGAACCTTCGCCTGCTCCTGAAATTTCTGTGACGACTGAAGAAGGAGCATCATTAAAAGATATTTTGGCAAAACACTTAAATGATCCTGCTTCTGTTGAAAAGGTAAAGAATCTATTAATTGAAAATCCCGGGCATATTGACGGATTTAAATACTTGAGTAAATTTTATATTGACAATAATAAATCCGAAGAACTCAGTTCAATTACAGGGCCGTTTGTTATTATAAATAACGAAACAAAGGAACTCGGAACTAAAGTATTGGAATTCGCAATGAAAAAGATTTCAGATATCAGGCCAATTGCAGGCATTTTGAACAATCTTTACATTCAAAATAACGAAGTTGAAAAGGCTGTAATGCTCAATAAAAGGCTTTTTGACGAACACCTTGAAAGCGAAGTGAATAATCTCAAAAACAATCTCAAGAAACTTTTGGAATTAGACAAGAAGAATATAAAAATTCATTATCTCTTCTATGAGATATATAAATTCACCAAAGAAGAGAAGATGATGAATCTTGAGAAACAGATAATTGACAAGCTGAAAGCCAAATAAGCTGCCCGGTTCTTATCTGTTTCTACTTCTGATTTTATATGGATTACTCACAAAATATTTAATTCTTAATTTATTTTGGTTCACGGTTCATCCCGATTTCGTGGAAACTAAATCGGAACTGCTTTGTTTGTGGTAAATGGGGGATGGATGGTGGAATGAATATAAAAAAAATCTTATGCTTGCAGTGCATAACCTTTTTATTCTTCAGTAATTGTCGGTAAGGGTAAGGTGTGCTTTGTAAACTTTATTTAATACAAGTAGTACATATTAATGGTACTCTTTTTAAACTCGAATAGACTAAATATAAATTAATCTTGGAACATTCAATTTATTCAAATACTAGAAAAAGTAAAAGAAACAGGAAATAATCAAGTAACGAATGCTTAAAATATTTGGCTCAACTTTAATTTGTGTGGGTAAATCATCTTAACCCTCCACAGGTTAAATATATCATATTCATCATCATTTTTTCTGTTTTAAACCCATATGCTCTTTTCGTGTATACCCTTATTTTATTA
>JAQVHJ010000216.1 GCA_028696285.1 bacterium | reverse complement strand
CAAACATAAGATACACACTGTAGGGGCGAAGGGCCTTCGCCCGTATCATTTGAACATAATACATCGTCAGGTTAAAACATGTAAAACGGTGAACGGTGAGATTGCTTCGTCTGCGGCTCGCAATGACAAATTACATTATTTGGTTATAAGATATAATTATATCAACGCGAAGCGAATCAGTGTAAAATTAAAGGGAGCGGAGCGAACTTTAATTTGCCGTTGCAAAAAGAAAGCAACAAAATTGAATTCAAGAAACATAATACCTAAACAAATGTAGCGTAATTATTTAAAACAAAAAATAAAGAATTAATATTGATGATTATGTTTAGAGCAAATGTTGCTTAAAATTATATTAAGTGCCTTTGTGACAGGGATTATCAGGATTAAGAAGAGAATAAATAAATCGTAATTTGTGATCCGTAATTTGTGATCCGTAATCTGTGATTCGAAAACCAAGAGATTTGTTTTACAAACATAAGATACACACTGTAGGGGTGAAGGGCCAGGACGCATCGCTTCGCTTGCTAGATCTTGCGATAACGCCCGTATCATTCGAATAAAATACATCGTCAGGTTATAATATGTAAATATAGCATCATAAATGATATTGCGGATAATTAGAGCATTCGCTACTTAGGCAGCAAGAGAATGTGTTTTTTATTAGCAACGGCAAATCATGCTCATATCTTCGCATGATATTACACGGATTTGCTCCGCAAATACACTGCAAAATTTAATATAAACAGGTTGAATGCATTGCATTCAACCTGTTTATAATAACTTATTTTTTCCTTTCGTTCCCTTCAGTTCCCTGTTGATTAAGGTTGCTCTGTAACATTCATTGTGACCTGTAACCGTTAAAATAAACATTACATAAAAATTATTTTTTGTTTCTGAAATTTTTTTGAACTCTGCAATACTTTCTTTTTTATTCACACCCACCATTGAAATGGTGGGCTAAAATCGTTCTATCCCTTCGGGATGTATAAATATTAAATTCTTCAAAATTATATTTCTTCTCTGCGTCCTCAGCGTCCTCTGCGGTTAAATATCTGGTTATATTGAAGTATTAACTACCACTGATACGGGCGAACACCGTTCGCCCCTACATATTGTATCAAATGTTTATAATACAATTCTTTCGAATCACGAATCACAGTTCACATGTTTTGACCTGACCATGTATTATATTCGAATGATACGGGCAAACGCCGTTCGCCCCTACGGTATGTATCAAATGAATGGAATACAATTCTTTTGGTTCATCTCAATTTCACGCGCTATAGATATCTGCAACATATGTATAAACGCTGTATTACAAATTTTCAATTTTCAATTTACAATCTAAAATTTTCAATTTTATATATTTTTTCCTTTCGTTCCCTTAAGTTCCCTGTTTGATTCAGGTTACGCAGTAACCTTCATTGTAAACCTGTAATCCGTAATCAGTAATCTGTAAACCAAACAGCGTGTTCGGCGCAGAGTCATGCATCCTTGCGGTGCATGGTGTTCAGTAGTTTATAAATTAAATTTAAATATTTAATCTTCTCTGCGACCTCGGCGGTTAAAAATTCAACGCTGTTAAATTTTCAGTAATCAGTTTGAGTAATCAGTAAGAGATAAATATTTTTCTTTCAGCGGGGTCAGTGGATAAATATTCTTCTCTCTGTGTTTATAATAAAAAAAAGGGCGGCCGTCCGGGCGCATTATAGTTATTTGCTTTGATAATTATGTTATTTTCTGATAATATTAAGGTTTGAAATAATTATGATACGGGCGAAGGCCCTTCGCCCCTACGGTATGTATCAAATGTTTCCAATACAATTCTTTCGAATTTCGAATCACAAATCACGAATCACGATCATACCCTTCATGTCCTTCATTGTAAAAATTCTTTTGTATTTCGGTTCACGGTTCACGTTATCGAGACGAGTCGAGATCTAGCAAGTGAAGTGAAGCGTCAATCACGGTTCACTATTTACCGGTTCTAAATAACTTTATAATTTAATACCATAAAATATCGTGGATGGTATAATTTGTAGTTTGAATTGAAAGAATTGAATTCTTTGAAGATGGGAATTTCCGGGGATAGATTTAATTTCTATCCCCGGAATATTATTTCAATTATTAGAAATTGAATGTCAGGGAGAATTTCTGGGTACTTCCCAGGAGATCCTCGCTAACGGGAACATACGCAAAGTCGAATGCAAAGTTGTTATACTTAATACCGATACCTGCAGTCAGGTCATATATATCATAATTGAACTTATAACCTGCTCTTACGGCAACGATCTTTGCAATGGTATATTCGATTCCGAACCCGCCCTGGATATCCGCATCATTGGGATAATTCAGGTCGAGAGCCAGAACCATGTCACCATTCATTAAGGTATAACCGATACCTGCTTTCACTGTCATGGGCAGGGGATCGCTCTCCTTATCCCATTTCATCGTTCCGCCGATATTTGTTATTGCGAAACCGAAACTCAGGTCATTCATCTGATAACCGATACCCAAATCTAATGCGGGGGAAGATGCAGAAGCATCATCAATCTTCTCGGTTACATATTTTAATGAAAGACCAAATGCGAGTTTATTGAACATCTTCGCATATGCAACGGCCAATGCTGTATCTGTTGAGGTGAATGTCTCACCTGTTCCGTCGGGTTCATCAACTGTGGTTTTATCAATATCATCCATGTGCACATAAGAAACTCCGAAACCTAAGGTTCCGAAATCGAGTTTCATTGCACCGCCGATATACTCGTAAGCGATATCAGCGATAAGGTCCTGATGCGTAAAACTGAGTGATGTTCCTTCCACTGCTGTTAAACCTGCAGGGTTCCAATAGATTGCATTGGCATCATTAGACAGGGCAACAAAAGCGTCTCCCATTGCTGATGCACGGGCACTTACGGGAATCTTCAGAAAGACTGCACCGGCTGTACCGGCATTTTCTGCTACTTCCCCAAATGCCATAGTCGCGCAAATCAGCAAGGGTAACAACAAAGTCAATAGTTTCTTCATTTTCCTCTCCTTATTTTAAGAGAGGCGGGGGTCTTGGAAGACCCCCACCTTTATTATTACCAGATTATTGCGACTTTTTTCACTTCTTCGTGACCGGTAGTGGTTTTAATAGTAACCAGGTAAATACCGGACGCAACTCTCTTATCATTATCATTATTGCCGTACCATACAGCAACAGCGCCGTTCGGATCTACTGTCAGGTATGAAGCGAACCAGTTCGGGTCAGCTTGCTTGTAGTAATGTACTGCGCCGTCTGTAGTTGCAACCAGGTCTCCGGCAATGTTATATACCTTAATCTCATCAATTTCATCCGGTAATCTGTCGATTACAATACCCTGTTGAATGGTACCGGTAACAGACTTTCCGTCATTAGGTCTGAAGGGGTTCGGGAATATTCTCATTTCGGTAAGGTCTTTAAATGCGCTTGCCTTCTTCCCTGAGAATATGGCATAGGTCCCCTGCTTACTGACTCTGGCAGAAACATACCCGCCATTTTCATAGGTAGTTACGACGGAGTTCTCAACAGGAATCCAGGTTTTTCTGGAATTATCATAGAAATAGAGCATGAGTGAATTCTGATTAATTCCACGAACCTCTTCCTTGGTATAGTGGATTGTAAGATCCGCGCCGTTCTTGAATGAATCAGCACCCGGCTTGGTTCTTATCTCTCTCGCTTCACCAATATAAACCAGTCCGTTAGAAACCGGCTTAATCCTTGGAGGAGTTTTCATGGAAAGTTTAACATCAGAATACCCGTTAAGATTCATCTTAACAGTTGATTTGCTCTTGTCATTAACTATAAGAACGTCATTCTTTGATGCGCCTTTATTAGTTATTCCGGCCGCTTCCAATATTTCAGGACCATGGAAATATAATCCATATTTAGCAGATTGAGTCCTTGAAACATAAGCATACTTATCCCCTCCGGAATAGGTCCATTCCTCGAATCCTTCAGGAATCAACGTTTCCTGAACTGATTGGATATTATGCGCCAGACTTGCATCTCTGAAAAGGACATCAAAGTTTGATGCAGCTACTTCAGAATCAGCTGTTGTCCAGAAATCAATATTATTGAATGTTCTTGCCTGGTCAACACAGAATGCAACATAATTCCCGTCTAATGTCCATGAAGGACTCCATGCAGGATAGAAACCATGGGGATAGATCGCTCTTATTCTGGTATCTGTTAAGGATGTCGGGGGATTGGTTACCTTATTAATGATATTCTTGACATCTGAAAGGATATAAATACCAGAATAAGAAACTCCATCAGATGCAGGACGGTAAACAAATACTAATTCATCATCAGTATGAGACCATTTCGGTTGGTACACTTTTGGATTGGTGGAATAGCTGACAAAATAAACACCATCTTGGAAATCGGTTATTTGAACAGCTCCCCAACCGGTTCCGGAACCGTCTGCGTTATATGCCCAAAGTTCTCCGAAGAGAGACGCAACGATCTTTTCCTTACCGCCAATTGTTCCATGAGACCAATCCGGATCAACGAATCTCGGAACGAGTATTGTTGTTCCGTGCCAATCTACTACTGAAGTATCCGGCTGCCAAACTTGCGCTGGAGTGGAATTATCCGCTCTTACTCTGTGTATTCTTGGATAAGGAGCAGCAGCAGAAACAAATAATAAGTATTGATCATCCGGACTCCAGGATATATTTGACATGTGATGAATATTAGTAATACCGACATTGGTGATATGTACCGTAGTTGGTGCACCTTCAATGCTTGCATCGTGTAACACAGTTATATCTGCAGAACCGTAATCGCCGTTAATGAATGCGACATCACGCCCGTCATTTGACCAGGATGGGTATAATATCGGTTCTGTTGTGGAGAATATTTCAGTTCCTCCGAAATCAAACCAGGAA
>JAQVHJ010000215.1 GCA_028696285.1 bacterium | reverse complement strand
ACCATGAAAGAATTAATGGCTCTGGGTACCCGAAAGGATTAAAAAAGAATAAAATTTTAGAGGAAGCAAAAATAATTGCCGTTGCAGATGTCGTGGAAGCAATATCATCTCATCGCCCATACCGACCAGCACAGGGAATTGAAAAAGCCCTCGATGAGATTAAAAAGAACAGGGGAATCCTGTATGATGATGATATCGTGGACATCTGCATTGAAATATTCCTGAAAAATAAATTCTCATTCTCAGAATAAAAAACGGAGTCCTTCGCTAGAAACACAGAAACGATTACTTATTTTATTTTAAAACGAATATTAAACACCCGCTCCCAAAGCAATCGCAACATAAACAGCAATAGAATGTGAATTTTAACTGGAACTGCCCCCCACCTTATAAAAAACAGGTACGGTTCTTTCATTTTTTACATTTTCTGCTGTAACTTCCCAATTGTTCGGAATGTAATAATTTTAAATAAGATTTTTTTGTTTAAATTTTTTTTTGCGAAATGACAATCCCAACATTCCGTGATTTATAGGCTTTTTTGTTAAAAATGAAAGAACCGTCCCTGTTTTATTTTAATGACCCTCGATTTTCTCTAAATTTTGAAATGTAGGCATAATTTTCCTTGACTTTATTATGTTGGTATGATATAATTTTAATAATATTATACATAAAGGAGGGTAGTATGAAAATAGATAAACAGAAGTTAAAGGAAGACTTTGACAAGCTTCTTGGTATTACGAAGGATAATGCGGAGAAGTTATGGGAAGGAACGCTTCAGTTAGTTGATAAGGGGTCTAAGCAGTATCAGATTCTGAAGCTACAGAAGGATATTTATTTTATCCAGCGGAAGATAGACAAGCTCAAATTCAAGCTTGGAGAGAAGGTATATAACCTTTACAAGAAGGGTAAGGTTGAAAACGATGATATAAAACCGAATGTATTTGATATTGATGTTCTTTTAAATGACATCAGTATAATAGAGACACAGATCCATAAGATCAAGGAATCGGAAACGAAATCCGGTTCAGAAAAGGGGAAGTCCAAGAAGAAAGCTTCATCCGGGCGTACAGGCCGTGGTGAGAAAGCATCACCGAAGAAGAAAGGTCCTTCAAAACGCAGGAAAAAGGTTGGAGAGATTGAAGAAAGTTAGAAAAGCTTTATTTTCTACATTAATATTTTTATTATTTTTCTCTGCAGTATTTGCAGGAGAGGTATATTATATTGAGGTTGACGGAGTAATCAACCCTGTCACATCTGAATTTATAATAGATTCTCTTACCCGTGTTAATAATGCAGATGCAGAGTGCCTGATCATCCTACTTGATACACCTGGTGGTTTAGATGAGAATATGCGTATTATAATTAAGGGGATAATGTCTTCTTCAGTTCCTGTTATTGTTTTTGTTTCCCCTTCAGGTTCCCAGGCCGCGTCCGCGGGAACATATATTACCATGAGCGCGCATATTGCGGCCATGGCTCCCGGAACAAACATCGGCGCAGCAACACCCGTAATGATCAGTCAGATGTCGGGGAAGGATGCAGAGGTTTCTCCCGAGATGCAGAAGAAGCTGGTCAATAACTCGGTTGCATATTTAAAATCAATAGCAGAGGATCGTGGCAGGAACTCAGATTGGGTAGTGCTTGCAGTTGAAGAAGGTAAATCTATTTCAGCGGAAGAAGCGGTTAAATTAAATGTAGTAGATATTCTTGCAGATAACTTGGAAGACCTCATGAATAAGCTTGATAACTTTCCCATTAAAATGAAGGACCGAGAATATTCACTTCAAATGAAGGATAAGATCCCGATTGAGATCAAGATGAATTTTAAATTGAGGTTTTTAAAGATCCTCACCAATCCAAATCTTGCATACCTTCTTTTTTTATTAGGCATGCTTGGGATTTATGCAGAGGTTTCAAATCCCGGTTCCATTTTTCCCGGGGTTGTTGGGGGTATTTCTATCATTCTCGCATTGTATTCATTCAATATCCTTCCGGTAAATATTGCGGGAGTTCTTCTGCTTATTTTAAGTTTTATTCTGTTCTTATTAGAAATAAAAGTAGTCAGCTATGGTTTGCTGACAATAGGAGGAATCGTGTCACTGTTTTTTGGTTCAATATTTTTAATGAAACCTTCAGTACCTTTTTACCAGGTTTCTCTCGGGATAATAATTCCGACGGTAGTTATAACCACGGTAATAGCAATAACCCTTATTTATCTTGCTGTCAAGGCCCAGTCACGCGGGATACTGACGGCTGATAAAGGTTTATTAAATGAGAAGGGGACTGTTGAGAAGGTTATTTCTGAAGGCAGGTATATGATCAGTATTCACGGTGAATACTGGAAAGCTGAATCTTCTGATGATTTAAAGCAGGGGGATTCAGTTAGGGTTATCGAGGTTGATAACCTGCTATTAAAGGTAGAAAAAAGTTAAAATCAGGAGGATAAAATGACAGGTTGGATTTTTGGAGTAATTGTTGTCATATTTGTAGTTCTTACATGTTTAAGAGTTTTAAAGGAATACGAGCGGGGAGTAATTTTCCGTTTAGGCCGTTGTGTCGGGGTTAAGGGTCCCGGCTTGATTTTCTTATGGCCTATAATTGATAAAATGATGAAGGTCTCCACGAGAACCATCGTAATGGATGTTCCTCCGCAGGACGTAATTACAAAGGACAATGTAACCATAAAAGTAAATGCGGTTGTATATTTCCGTGTTATTGATGCAATGAGAGCGATAATTGAGGTTGAGAATTTTCTGTATGCGACATCTCAGCTTGCCCAGACATCATTAAGGACAATTCTCGGGGAACATGAACTCGATTCAATTTTATCTGAGCAGAAGACAATTACACTTTCTCTTCAGGAGAAGATTGACCGGGATACAGATCCCTGGGGAATCAAGGTTACCCTGGTTGAGATCAAGCATATAGATCTTCCTGTTGAACTGCAGAGAGCAATGGCTAAACAGGCGGAAGCAGAAAGAGAGAAGCGCGCAAAGATCATCAATTCCGAAGGTGAATTTCAGGCAGCGCAGAAACTCTCTGAGGCTGCGGAGATTATTGAAAGGCATAAGACTGCAATTCAATTAAGGTACCTCCAGACACTTAAAGAGGTTGCTGCAGAAAATAACTCAACGACCATTTTCCCTGTTCCTATTGACCTCTTTAAACCGTTTATAGAATTAGCTGAAAAAAACAGGGACAAGTAAACAGGAGAGAGAAAAATGACAAAAACAGATATAGCAGAAAAGATCGCGATGGAGCTGGATATCTATAAAATTGAAGCGAAGCAGATTTTGGATATCCTTCTTGACAACATGATAGCAGCTCTTAAGAAAGGGGATAAGATTGAGATACGGGGTTTGGGAAGTTTTCATGTAAAGGTCCGGAAAACAATGAAAAGAAGACATCCGTCCACTAAACAGATCATTACCATTCCCGGACAGAAGGTCATCAAATTTATTCCCGGAAAATTCCTTAAAAATATTGAAGTTTAAATGGATGAACCGTTACGGAGTAATTTCATTCATTCTATTATGCGGCATTATTACAGGTTGTACATTCGGGTCTGTTAATTCCCATGATATTGAACGGTACTATGTTTCCGGGGATAGTTTTGACCCTGTAATTGAATCGGGGTATTTAATCCAGGCCGGAATAACGGAGTATAGAAGAGGTGATTACCTTGATGCAAGTGTTTATTTCCAGCGTGCGATAGGGTTTGACTTCTATAACCCCGAACCGCATCTTCTTCTCGCGTCATGTTATTATAATCTTGGCTGGTATAATATGGCAGCATTTGAGTTTGACAGAACTACCTTTATTCTTGGCAGTTCTGAATGGAGGGGGTTCGTTTTCTATCTTCTTGGTAGAACCTATGAGAAACAGGGAAAACTTGACGATGCATACGGCAAGTATAAAGAAGCACGAGCTTCAGGTTATTCATCTCCGGAACTTGAACAGAAGCTCAAGAATGAAGAGGGGGTAAATGACCCCGGAACGGAAGAGAATGAACTACAGGATATCCGGACTCAGGATAAGAAGAAATCAACTGAATTTGAAAAGAAGAATAGACCGGATGAATTTTATAAAGCAATAAAATTAAAATAATAAATAGGAGTGTCAAATGCCACTTTGGATAATCTGGGGAATCGTCGGGATTTTATTTCTTGTTGCAGAAGCCCTGACGGTCGGATTCTTTTTAGGGTGGTTTGGGATTGCAGCGATCATAGCTGCAGTTCTCGCAGCAATAAATCTTCCATTCGGATATCAGGTTGGAGCGTTTGTTGTTTGCGCAATTGTAGGAATTTTAATATCCCGGAAATTTTCAGATAAAGTAACCATTGAACCCCCGCGAAAATCGAATGTTGACAGATTACTCGATCAGAAGGGTATAGTTCTTGAAACTATAGATAATTCCAAGGGAACCGGAAGGGTAAAGGTTGATCGAGATGTCTGGCTTGCAGATTCTGTAGATGATTCTGTAATTGAAAAGGATTCGACAATTAAGGTTTTAGAGATTCAGGGAACTCATTTAATAGTAGAAAAGATTCAGTAGAGATGAAGAATAAATTCCGATTAGCAGTATTAGTATCCGGCCGCGGAAGCAATCTTCAGGCTTTGATAGAGAATATCCTCTCAGGCCGTTTGAAAGCTGTAATTACTGTTGTTATCTCGGATAACTTCAAGGCTAATGCAGTCAATATTGCATTGGAGAATGGGATTCCCGCTGTTTCGCTTGAGCGTTCCGGATTCAATTCAAAGAAGGATTTCGAAGCAAAGATATTGAATGTCCTCAAGGGTTATTCACCTGACCTGATAGTACTTGCAGGGTATATGCAGATACTTTCTGGTGCCTTCATTAAAGAATACCCTATGAAAATAATTAACATTCATCCTGCGCTTCTCCCATCATTCAAGGGTTTGGATGCCCAGCA
>JAQVHJ010000214.1 GCA_028696285.1 bacterium | reverse complement strand
GAGCGGTGAACGGTGAACGGTAAGATTTGGTATTATAAACATTTGATACACATTGTAGGGGCGAAGGGCCTTCGCCCGTATCAACAGTATTTAATACTACAATATTATGCAACAAAAACAAAAACGGTGAATGGTAAACGGTGAACGGTGAACGGTGAACGAAAGGGTCAATGGTGAAGAGAAGATGTGAACAGTGAATCGAAATACAAAAGATTCTTTACCATGAAGCACATGAAGAGCATGAAGGATTTGAAGGGTTATGTATAAAAATAAACTTGTTACTTTGAACCAGAAAGCATTCGCTACTTAGGCGGCAAGAGAATGTAATTTTAACCGCAGAGTACGCAGAGGACGCAGAGAAGATTAAATATTTAAATGTAATATATAAACAGGGTAGCATAACATTCGTTATCCATTAATTCCTGAATGCGAAGCATTCAACCTGTTTATATTTTCTCTTTTCAAGACCTTCATGTGCTTCATGGTAAAATACATATTTTTCTTTTCTCTTACAAGTCTCGTAAAAGTCCCTGTTAATTCATGTTTTGCTGTAATCTGTAACTGGGAACGGTAAATGGTGAGCGGTGAACGGTGAACGGTAAGATTTGGTATTATAAACATTTGATACACATTGTAGGGGCGAAGGGCCTTCGCCCGTATCAACAGTATTTAATACTACAATATTATGCAACAAAAACAAAAACGGGGAACGGTAAATGGTGAACGGTAAACGGTAAGATGTGATTCGTGATTCGTGATTCGAAAAACGTAAGAATTGTATTACAAACATTTGATACATAATGCTGCGTACTTCCGATTTAATAGTACGTAGTCCCGATGAAGATACAACTGAAATCGGGATAGGGGCGCCCGGCTGGACGCCCTTCTTTGGGAATATTTTTACCTTCCGTTTCAGGGTAAACCCTTTATGGTTTACCTCCCCGAACGCCCTTGTTTCAGTCCGATTAATCGGACTATGGAATCCATATCAGGAATAAATTCCTGATGGTTTGTGGTTCAGTGTACCGTGGTTAAAACCACGGCCTACAAGCATATTTAGAATAAATTCAATTAATGCATAAATCGTGTTTAAAACCACGGCCTACAAACATATTTAGAATAAATTCAACTATTATATACCGTGGTTAAAACCACGGCCTACAAACATATTTAGAATAAATTCAACTAATATATTTTACAATGATTATTACCGCTGACCGTTAACCGTTCACCGAAAGAGAGATTGCTTCCTCAGGTTCTTTGAACCTTCGTCGCAATGACAGTGTACGTATGTACTACATTGAGTGCATAGCCTTGCACGTGGGGTACACTGCTTCGCAAATCATGTTATTTATTTTGCTGATGTTATAATGTCATCGCGAGGAGAACTTAAAAAGTTCGACGTGGTGATCTGATAAATGTGGGAAATCCCGATATCCAATTTTTACTTGACTTTATTATTAAATTCTGATATTATTAAATAATATAATAATAAAATAAAAATGGGAGGAAATCCATGGATTTCAGTGATATCCCACTTGAAACACAGATAAAAAATGTTACTGCTGAAATTAAGGCGAAGGGTGAGGGTTTTGATTTACTGAAGAAGTTGGGGGACTTGTACTATCGTCTTCCCAACCTTCAAGTTTCCCTCCAGAGTTACTTTAAAGCGATTGACTTGAATAAGAATGCCCCTGATGTTTACGGAAAGATTGCAACAATTTATACAGAGATGCTTGATTTCAGCAATGCAATATCATATTTAAACAAGGCGATTACGCTTGATCCGAAGAAGCCGGAGTTTTATACATTAGCCGGAGAGATTTACGAAGAGCAGGGAGAGGTAGAAGAAGCGATTACATTTTTCAAGAAGGCCTTGGAGCTTTCCCCGGATAATAAGAAGATAATCCTATCATTAGGAGATATTTATTTACGGAGTAACAAGACAGATGATGAAGCAATAAATACATATAAGAAGATGATCGAGTTGGGCAGAGTTGACGAGCGTATAGAAAAGAACATGAAAGAATATATCATGGATTTGGATAAGGTAGAGACCGGTTACCTGATTATTCTTGAGAATGTCTATGAAAAGGATAAGAGTGATCCGATTCGGGATAAACTTGCTGAGGCTTATTTTCAGAATAACCGGACAGATGATAAAGCGAAAGATGTTTACCGTTCTGTTTTAAAGGAGAATCCCAACAATTTAAAGATGCTCGAGATTGTTGCTGACATTCAAGCCAAGAGTAATCTTATGCGTAAGGAAGACATAGACCTTTACTCTTCCGCCTTTGAAAAGGGTGTAGCGCGGGAATCGGTTATAAGGACACTGGGTAAGTATTTTATCAAGAAATTTCAGATTGATGAATTTTCAATAAAGGTTCTGGAACGATACTATGAATATGAACCGGAGCTTGAAGCACTCGTTAATATTCTTGCGGAGGCCTTCTTAATTAAAGAAAAGTTAACGCCATTTGAGATTAAGATCCTTAAGAAGGCGTATAACTTAAATCCCGATTCAAAGAAGATCTTTCTTAAGCTTCTTCATCTTGGAGAATCCGTGACCTCCGGTTCAGACAATGCGCTGGAGATGTATGAGAGGTTATATGAGGATGATCCTGAAGATGAAGATGTCATTTCAATCTTGGGTAATGCATATTTAAATTCGAAGCGGGTGGATATAGAAGCTATTAACATATATGACAAACTTCTCAAGCTTGAACCGGATAACACGCGCTTGATTAATATTCTCACAACAAAATACATTGAGATGAATTTAATCAGTCCAATCTCGCTTAAGGTTTTTGAAAAGAGCTTCAATGCCGGGAACCGTGATGCGAAACTGCTGGATATTTTATTCAATAAATTCTTTTCTGACGATAGATTTGATGAAATTGCCCTTGAGCTTTACCGTGAGTATTTCTACACGTTCAAGAGCCCTGATTCACGGAAGAAAGTTTTAAACTTCCTTCTTCCGAAATTTGAACAGAAAAAATTTATTCCTTCCGACTTGAATTTCAGGAAAGAACTACTTAAGAACTGGCTGTTCCTTCAGCAGGATAATGTGACTGTGCAGGAGGAATTATTCAAGATATACAAGGAAGAGAATGCTCTTGATGAGAACGCCCTTGACCTTTATAAGATTATCTATAAGAGTAATCCGAAGAATGTAGATAATTTATTAATGCTTGCAAAAAGCTTTACCAATCGCGGAACTATTAATGAAGAAGTCTATCAGATTTATTCTGCTGCTTATAAATATATACCGGATGATCCCATGCTGATTTTACTCCTAGCAGATTATTTACGTGGTACAGGGCAGAAATCTGATTTTGCAGTAGAGATAATTGAGAAAGCAGTTGAGTTGGAGAATGAAGGCTATCAGACCAAAGGTAACATAGAAGACCTCTGTAAAATTTACCTTGAGAAGAAGCGTAAAGATGATGAAGCCATAAAGATCTACAAGGATTATCTTGCGATTGATCCCAAGAACATTGCCGTTGTCCTGATGCTTTCAGAGATTACGATAGAAAAGGAAGACACATCTGATGAAGCGATTGAAATTTTAAAGAAGGGTTACAGTTTTAAGAAGGAATATCCCGAACTAATTTTCTTATTGGCGCGTGCCTTCTCAATAAGGGAAGCGAGCGATGAATTTGCATTTGAGATCTATTCAAAAGCAATTGCGAACGGATACCGGGACAGCAGAATAATTCGTTTAATATTGACTAAGTACATATCGGAAGACCGGAAGGATACGGAAGCCCTGAAAATTTATGAAGTTGCGGAAGAGTTACGAATTGTTGATTCTAACCTTTATTATTTAATGGCTCAGATTTATTTTAATGACGGGAACTTTGAAAAATTAATCAATGTCCTTGACACACTTCAAGCCCAGTCGATTGAGAAGCCGGAGATAATTCTTTTTATAGCTAAATGCTACTTAGAGATTGCGGAGTTTGATTCAGTTATTCAAATAATAACCAACTATCCTCAGAAATCTGCCGAGTTACTTTATATTCTTGCATATGCATATTATCAGAAGGGTGAATATGTAAACCAGGGCAATGCTCTCGTGGAGTTATTTGAATACCAGCAGAATACTCCCGAGATATTCGAGATGTTTTCCGATTACCTTTTCTATATTGTTAAGGACATGAAGAAATCAAAGGTTCCTCTCCAAAAGATCCTTGAGCAGCAGCCCCAGAATAAAGAAGTACTAATTAAACTTGCCCGAATAAATTATTTCTTTGAAGATTACCAGGAAGCCTTGAATATTTACCAGAGACTATTGAAGAATGACGATGAGTTAATTGAAGCATACATAAAGATCTCAGAGATTTACCTTCAGAAGGAGCAGTATTATGAAGCGTTAAATTACCTGAAGAAGTTGATAATAAAGGGATACCATTCTCCCAGTGTCTATATTCACATGGGTGACATCTATTCTGCTTTGGAGCAGACTAACAGGGCAATTGACGCTTATGAAAAGGCGATTGAGCTGGAACCGAATAATGTCAAGTTCCATTATAAGATAGGGTACCGTTACGTCCAGGAGGATCTGAAGGAATCTGCAATTGAACATTTTAAAAAAGCCCTGTCATTAAAGGGTGATGATGATGAGATTTTACAGACTCTTGCGGTAATTTACTTTGAAGAAGAAAATACATCTGATTCCGCAAGGGAAGTTTATGAGAAGTTACTGGAAAGCAATCCCGGGAATATAGACATGAAATTCATGCTTGCAAGGGTTTATGCAATTAAGGGGAGGAATGACCCTGAAGCTATTCAGATGTATGAAGAGCTTATCAAGAACGACAAGAGCAGTTATGAAATCAATCAGAAATTAAGTGAGTTCTATATATCTCAGAATATCAGTTCACCTATTGCGATAAAATTGATAAGGAAGACATTCGGAGAAAGAACAGATAATAAAATAAT
>JAQVHJ010000213.1 GCA_028696285.1 bacterium | reverse complement strand
ATCTGGTTTAATATTTATATTTTTTTCATCCTTCAGGAGATGATGGTAAGTAACCCACGGTCATGAATCTGTAAGGGTAAGGTTTGCTTCGCAAACGTGATTGAATGCAAGTATTAAATGCTGATAATACTGAATTAAGTCTCAATCTCTATCTCAATCTCAATCTGGTTTTATATTTATATTTTTAATCCTTCAGGAGCTGATGGTAAGTAACCCCCGTCTTCAGACGGGGGTAGAGCATCAAACGAATGCTCCCCCTTTAGGGGAAGTATCGTTAATATCACTATATTCAATTATCACAATCCACTATCCACACTCCACCCTCCACTTACCACTAACATAGCAGTCCCGATGAAGATACGACTGAAATCGGGATGAACCAAAAGACAAAAGAATTCTTTAACATGAAGCACATGAAGCACATGAAGGGTTTGATCGTGAACCGTGATTCGTGATCCGTCATTCGAAAGATAAAAGAATTGTATAACAATCATTTGATACACATTGTAGGGGCGCCCGGACGGACGCCCTTTTTTTGGTTATAAACATAGAGAGAAGAATTTTTAACCGCGGACCACGCGGACCACGCTGTGAAGAATACTTATATACTTTAAGATACATTGTAAGTAATGAACCAAAAAGCAAGTGATACTTAATCAGCAATTGAATGTGATTTTTCACCACGGAGCACACGGAGCACACGGAGGGAATGCCACTTAATTGATATAAAGTAAATTTAATATACTGAACCAGATAGCGATTGATACATAACTATCATTTGAATGTAAATATTTTTACCATGAAGCACATGAAGCACATGAAGACAAGATTAGTCAGTTGATATTAAATTAATGAGATATACTGAACCAAAACTCATTTGATACTTAAAAAGCAATTGAATGTGATTTTGACAGGGACTTTTACGAGACTTGTAAGAGACTTTAAATCCCGATAGTTTCATTGAAAGATCGGGACACCTTCGCTTCACTTATCGCAGGTGAATGGACCGGATGGGAAAAGATAAGTTATTTATAAACAGGTTGAATGCTTTGCATTCAAGAATTAATGGATAAATATATTCAAAAATAAAAGATAATGTGTTTTATAAAGAATTTATTATTCAAGTAGTATAAAATATCTTAATAAAATAGATCGTTATCTAACTTAAAGATCTCTTATTTTTGATATATATTATCCATTAATAAAGCATAACGAATGTTATGCTTACCTGTTTATAAATAATCTTCTTAATCCCGTTTAATCCCTGTCAAAAATTCTTCTCGCATCCACTGTTTTTTTAAGCATTAATTGCTTTAAATATCTGCAACATTCTAATAAATGCTATATTACAAATTTTCAATTCGAAGCATTCTCCCCTAGAACAAGATACTAGAACTAGAACTAATTCACATTTTAGAATCTGTATCCGAAATTCAGCTGGAAGAACTTTATATTCAGGTCCCAAGATTCAGTAAATGAGTAGATGGTTCCGGGGAATACTTCATCGTCATATTTCTCTTCGAATGCAGTTCTTGTCTTACCATAGACCATTTCCATAAACAGGTGTTGTGTAAAAATCATTCCGAAGCCAAGTCCAAAATAAGTTCCATTCCTGATATCCTTTGCTCCGCCTCTTTCCTTGTCTATTCCGCCTTGTGTTTTATAATAGTCATAGGAATTAAAAGAATATCCGAGCCGTCCTATTAAATAAGGAGATGGAGTTTTCATGGGATAGAATCTCCATTTCAGAACTGCATACGGAACGATCATTGAAAAATCTGTCAGGTAATCTACCTGAACTGCAGAACTGACAGGAAATTTCTTTTCAAGCTGATACTCACTCATTGATTCATACATTACACCTAACCCGATACCGAGATCACCGGTCAATCTGAAAATATATTCAATGTTAATATCAGGAAGAACTGCATTTTGCGGAACCAATGAAACATCCCGCTTAGATTCCACTTCTTCACCCCAATCATTCAGGTATCCGGGCTTATGCGAAATTTTCCCGTCCATTCTCAAGTGGTTATTCACACCAAGACTGAAATTAAACCCTTCTATCTTATAATGCTGACCTATAAATTCATTGACAGGTTTCTGAGCGGATCGTCTTCCCATCTTATACCCGAAGTAAAACTGGAACTGGTTAACATTCAGAGTATATTCTTCATGAACCATGAACTGTATTACTGGAACTGACATTAAAAAGTGATTTGAAAAATCCAGTGATGTATAACTGTAAATCCCTTCAAAGTACGCATGGTCACCCACTTCAATCCCGAATCCGAAAGCGAAGTACGGCGACTCCTTCAGATCCTCAACCGGTTTAACTGTAGACAGGAGCACTGCCTGCCCGATACCGGCTTCGGGACCGATAAAATCCCAATAAGCATAGGTATAGTTAAGTTTATTATAAGATAGTCCCAAGCGCCCGATCAGGTAAGGTGTAATTCCGGGAACAGGTTCAAAGTTATATTTCAGAACAAGATATAATGGATTATTAGAATAATAAAGCTTTTCTAATTCAATGCTACCATTCTGAAGAAGGGCATTATTACGGTAACTTTTGGTTGCTCTTATAATTGAGTTGTATTCATAACCCAAACCGATTTCAAGATTCCCCCAGACTGGATATAAATATTCAAGACCCATAGATAACTGTGCAAAGTCCTCCGGAGCAAAAGCTACCGGTTCATAACTCTCCGGGACTTTTCCCCTGTTCGGATCACCATACCTCTCCCCGTCAAGAGTCAGAAGGTGTCTCATACCGGACTTGAACCTGAAACCTGAAATGATATCAGAAGAATCTCCCCCGAATACTGATGAGAGAACAAAGAAAACAAAAATTAGAAGTATTACTATTTTTTTTCGGATCATTTCTCCCCCCTATTTTGTTGGATTGTCTGTTTCTGAGAAAAATAATTTATGAAGAGTAAAACGAACATAATAAATGCAACTAATTGTAAAATAACGACTGTCTCTCCCCATGAATTTTTTGGCAGGTAATCCCCGAAACCAAGAGTCGTAGTTGTGACAAAACTGGCATAGATTGCGGATATTGGCGTTAGTGCCGGAGTCAATAAATCGAATCCGATATAAATAACCGCAAATCCCATTGTGATCTGCAGATAATTCATTATCAGAAGAATAATTGATCTCTGAAAACTCAAGTCACCCGTATAAATATCAGAAAGAAAGATTATAATCAGGATATTAAATACTGTTTCCAGCATCAGGTAAATATTAATATAAATTAATATTTGAGATTGGTGCCAGTTGAAAAAAAGAAGTAAGAGCGGGAATGCCAATTTAAGGATGTTAAAAAATTCGACCATGATTTTAACAGAATTCTTTCCCAGCCCCCGGAAGAGACTCCTTATATACATGGTTGGAAAGACGAACTGGACAAGAAAGAGAAAGAACCTTAAAATCCTTTCAACCCCGTAAGTATTGTCATGCCAGATTCTATTCATGTATTTCTTCTGTGCATTAATTGCGAGATCCGGGTTTTTATCATCAGCTAATCCCGGGCCTATGAATAATTTTTTTAGAAATCCTGCCATTGGTCATTCATCCTGTTTTATTTTGCTGTTCTAACCAACCGGAATCCGGTTCTCCAATTATAGTAATAATATGAAGTATCAGTATAATTTGTATAGTACTGTTTCTTACTGAAGAACCTGAAAGTAGTTCTCAGAAATACGGGATAATTCCCCCAGCTTCCACCTCTTAAGGTATGAACGTTATTAAGCCAGGCACCGCTGCTTTCAGAGGGTCCTTTCGGGTTATCGGTAATTGAATTATCTATACAATACTGGTAATAATTCGGATCATAGAAATCCCAGCACCATTCCCAGACATTCCCTGACATATCATAAAGGCCTAAGGCATTAGGACGTTTCTGCCCAACCGTATGAGACTGTCCGTTATGATTAGCCGGAGCTTCCTTATGTGTCCAGCCTGAAGTCAGGTTGAACCAGGCATATTTCTTTAATGTATTATAAAAGTCTCCTGTTTGATTAATATCAACATAAGTATCTGTATAAGCGCCTAAAGCAGTATGTTTACTGCCTTCCGCATCATTACAACCCGAATACAGGTTATTTACCCCGAGATCTCTCGCAGCATATTCCCATTCTGCTTCAGTAGGCAGGCGGTATCCATTCTTGTTAAAATCACACAGTACGACAAACGAATAAACTGTATAACATTGCTGATACCCTTCCTTTAAACTCAACCAGTTACAGTATTTCACGGCATCGAGCCAGGACACATTAATCGCAGGGCGCTGGCCCCGGCCCCAGGAATTGGGGGGATAATCACTGTCACCATCAAAACCATCGTGGTGAAGATATCCTGTTATCTCATAACAGAACCTGTCGAACTCCTCAAAAGTGACTTCATATTTGGACATGTAAAAACTGCCGACTGTAACAGTATGTGCAGGTTTTGAATCGAATGTCATATCCATTTTGTGCATGCCGTCCGGGGTTACATCCTTGATATTTTGCCCATCACTGACTATATACGAAACAAAATAAGGATCGGCAACCCAGTCACCCATGGAATAGGTTCCCCCGGGAATAAGAACCATATTCTCGGAATCATTCCAGTCATAATTCGGGACAAACGGCGATTCCTTCATACAGCTCCCCAAGAAAAATGCTGCTAAACAAAAAACAATTATTACACTTATAACTTTTATTTTCATATTATTCTCCTTATTCATAATTAAAATGATTTACTTATTCGGAAGAAATGAACAAAACTATTCAATTCATCTGTTGCAATTATCACTTTATGCGATGAATCAAACAGCTCGGTTTGTTCATCTTCAAACCTGATTATGTTTGCAAACAATCCGTACTGGAACTGAATCTCCCAAAAATCAAAACGCAGATGAAAATATGTGTTATAAGTATCAATGGTATCATCATTAATTCCC
>JAQVHJ010000212.1 GCA_028696285.1 bacterium | reverse complement strand
GAAGGGCTCCGCTTTGCAATCCGCGAAGGCGGGAGAACCATCGGTGCAGGCGTAGTCGCGAAGATTATTCAATAAATAAGTAAATAGGGATAATTATGCCAGCAGAAATCGTAATTTTATTATGTGAGATTTGTAAAAGCAGAAACTATACTACAATGCGGAATAAGAAGACGAACAAGGAAAAGCTTAATCTCAAGAAATATTGTAATAAATGCAGAAAGCATACACTGCATAAAGAATCGAAATAATTAGTATGCAGGCTAGTAGCTCAATTGGTAGAGCAGCGGTCTCCAAAACCGCAGGTTGGGGGTTCGAGCCCCTCCTGGCCTGCCACTTAAAGTAAGGTAGAAGTATGAATAAAATTATTCAATGGTTCAAGGATCTTCCGGCAAACTTCAAGATAATTATTGCGGAAGCAAAGCGTGTTTCCTGGCCCGGGAAGAAGGAAGTCTGGGGTTCAACATTTGTGGTAATAGTTCTTATTATCATATTTGCAATTATTATCGGGATCTTTGACCTGGGAATCGCAAAAGGATTCAATTTTATATTAAAGTAGGAAATAGAATGGATAATGAAGAAAAGAAAGAAAAGGAAATAACTGAAAATTCAGAGGTAGAACTTCATCCTGAAACTGAAGTGAAGAACGATGTTGTCCCCGCCCCGGTTGAAGGTGAACTTCCACCGTTGCCGGTACAGACGACAGAAGGAGATGAATCACCGGTTGAATCAGGAGAGCAGAAAGCGGAAGAAGCACCTTTAGAAGAGGAGCAAATCCTTACCGGCCCTAATGGTGAGATATTTGATGAGAAGAGTGAGCTTCAGTGGTATTTCATTCAGGTTCTTTCCGGAAACGAGGATAAGGTAGCAAAACTTATCAATGAAACTGTAAAAGCAAAAGGTTTTGCAGAAGAGATACTTAATGCAATCGTTCCGAAGGTTGAGAAGCCGGAAAAGAATAAAAAGGGTGAGAAGAAACTTGTATTAAAGAAGGTCTACCCCGGATATGTTCTTTTACGTATGCGCATGAAGGATGAGAACTGGAATTTTATTCGAAATGTAAATAATGTAATAGATTTTGTTGGTGAGAAATATCACCCCACCTCTATCTCAAGAGAAGAATGGGAAGAGATCTTCATGGGCAAGCGTAAGCGAAAGAGAGAAGAGATCCGAGTCAAGTACAATGTAAATGAGAAAGTAAAGATAACAGACGGTCCGTTCGCGAATTTCTTCGGTGACATTTCAGAAATCAATGAAGAAAAGAAGCATGTAAAGGTAATGATATCAATCTTCGGGAGATTAACTCCTGTTGAATTGAGTTACGACGAAGTCGAAAAAATTTAATAAAAGAAGGGAAAAGAATATGGCAAAACCAATTCAAGCAGTGGTAAAGTTACATATTCAGGCCGGGAAGGCGACGCCCTCCCCGCCGGTTGGTCCTGCGCTTGGTCAGCACGGGGTTAACATTATGGACTTCTGCAATAAGTTCAATGCAGTGACAAAAGACCAGCCCGGAATGATAATTCCTGTAGTAATAAGTATTTACAAGGACAAGTCATTTGATTTTGTTACCAAGACCCCTCCCGCTTCAATCTTATTAAAGAAAGCAGCGGGAATAGTAAAGGCATCCGGGGAACCGAACAAGAATAAGATAGGCAAGGTAACCAAGGATCAGGTATTGGAGATTGCCAAGCAGAAGCTTGAGGATCTCAATGCGAATGATGTAGAAGGAGCTTATCGTATTATTGCCGGTACTGCGCGCAGTATGGGTCTTGAAATTATCGAATAAAATAATTCGGATTGGAGATTGAAATGGTATTTAAATCAAAAAGAGTAAAGAAGAACGAGGCAGCGTTCAACAAGGACAATCCTTATCCTGTAGAGGAAGCGGTTGACCTGTTAAAAGGCATGGCCACGCCCAAGTTTGATGAGACGATAGAGCTTCATGTTAAGCTTGGAGTAGATCCGAGACATGCAGATCAGGTTGTCCGTGGAACCATTATTCTTCCTCATGGAATTGGGAAGAAGGTAAGGATAATTGTCTTTGCGAAGGGAGAAGGAGAGAAGGTTGCCCAGGATAATGGTGTAGATGCGGTCGGGTCAGAAGAATTGATTGAAAAGATCAAGAATGGCTGGCTTGATTTTGATGTAGCGATTGCCCAGCCTGAGATGATGAAGGATGTGGGTAAGATCGCGAAGATCCTTGGTCCGAGAGGAATGATGCCTAATCCCAAAGCTGGGACGGTTACAAAGGACATAGAGAAGGCAATCAAGGAGTTCAAGAGCGGGAAGCTGGAATACAGAGTGGATAAGACTTCCATCATTCACATTCCTATCGGGAAGCTTTCATTCAGCCGTGATCAGATCATTGATAATTTAAAGGCGATGTTTTCTGCCATTTTAAAAGCAAAGCCTCCTTCAGCCAAAGGGCAGTATGTTAAGAGTGTATTTTTAACATCAACCATGGGTCCTGGAATCAAGATTGATGGTCAGGCCTTTGTAAATTATGTAAAACAGGGGTAAAAAATGGTCGCACCAGTAAAACAAGAAAAAGTAAAGGAACTACAGAAGAAGATAGACAATCTTAAAGCTATTTTCTTTGCGGATTTCCAGGGAATCCCTGTTAACGACCTCAGGAAGATCCGAGTGGATTTAATGAAGGTTCACTCATCAATAGAGGTTGTTAAGAACCGCTTGTTCAAGCTCGCGATCAACGAGAAGGTTCAAGACTATCCCGGAGAAGTTTTTACGGGGAATACAGCGATAATCCTATGTCAGGAAGAAGTTGTAAGCACAGCGAAGGTCTTGAAGGATCACAGTAAGAACTATGAGAAGTTCAACATTAAAGGCGGTTTCCTTGATTACAGATTTATGAGCAAGGAAATGGTTATCGAGCTGGCAACCTTACCGCCGAAACCTGAACTGGTCGCGCGGGTTCTCGGAATGATGAATTCTCCTATGCGGAGATTGGTGACTGCTCTCAACAGCAATATAAATAACCTGGCAGTCGTCCTGAATCAGATTTCAAAACAAAAAGAAGCAACAAATTAAATAAATCGGAGGAATAAAAACATGGCCAAAAAATTCTCATCAGAAGAAATAATCCAAGCCATTGAGGAAATGACAGTACTCGAACTCAACGAGTTGGTCAAAGCCCTTGAAGAGAAGTTCGGTGTATCCGCTTCAGCTATGGCACCTATTGCCTTTGCAGCTGCAGCGCCTGCAGCCGGCGGTGAAGATGCCCCGGCGGTTGAAAAGACCGAATTTGATGTAATCCTTTCAAACCCCGGCGAGAAGAAGATTCACGTAATTAAGGTTGTTAGAGCAATAACCGGCCTGGATCTTAAAGCCGCTAAAGACTTAGTCGAAGCAGCTCCAAAGCCTATAAAAGAAAAGGTTAAAAAAGACGAAGCTGAAGACATCAAAGCCAAACTTGAAGAAGTTGGTGCGATTGTTGAGATTAAGTAAGACAGGATTAATTACATCAAAATAATTCATTTTTGTTTTTGGACATTCCTTTCCGGTTAGGAGAGGAATGTCTGAAACTCATTAATGGAAGGATTATGCCAAAGCAATTTGGGAGATATTTATATTACTCAGTTTACACATACAATATTAAAAAAATCTAGGGGATATTTATGTCTAATTCGTCAAAAAAAATTCTTGAAAGAAAATCTTTCGCTAACATTAAAACAGAATTAGAAGTTCCCAATCTTTTATTGACCCAATTCAGGTCGTATGAGAATTTCCTCCAAAAGGATCTTCCTCCGGAAGAGAGAAAGAGCACAGGCCTTCAATCTGCTTTTAAAGATACATTCCCGATTTACAATGACAGCGGAACACTTTCGCTTGAGTTTGTTTCTTATCATCTTGGAAAATTAATCTATTCAGAGAGAGAGTGTAAAGAGAAGAGTTTAACTTATTCAGTTCCTTTAAAATTAAAAGTAATGTTTGTAATAAGAGATATTGATGAGGTTACCGGAGAGAAGAGGATTAAAGAGATAAAGGAAGAGGATATCTTCCTTGGTGATATTCCTTTAATGACTGATCGCGGAACTTTCATTATCAATGGAGCAGAGAGGGTTGTTGTTTCCCAGCTCCATCGTTCTCCCGGTGTAACATTACTTGAAGATGAAGGGAAGCTTGATGTTTCCGGTCAGAAACTGTTCACAGCAAAATTAATCCCGTATTTCGGTTCATGGCTCGAGTTCGAATATGACACGAATAACTTCCTTTACATTGTTATAGATCGGAAGAAGAAATTTTATATAACCACCTTTTTAAAGGCACTGGGATATTCAGTTGAAGAGATAATAAAACTTTTTTATGATACAAAAGTAATAAATATTTCGAAATCAGACAGGGAATATAATGGTTGGGTTATTTCCCAGGATATTATCAATGAGACAACCGGAGAAGTTGTTGCGGAAGCGGGAGCGGAGATAGATTCATTTTATCTTAAGAAGTTTGCGTTATTAAAGATAAACGAAGTAGAGGTTGTTGACCAGGATAAGGTTGTATCATATACATTATTAAACACTATGCAGAAGGATGCGACAGTCGGTACAGACCAGGCTCTTGAACAGATTTACAAGAAATTACGTCCCGGTTACCCGGTGAGCCCGAAGCTTGCCAAGGAACTCTTTGAAAATTTATTTTTCAATCCCAAGAGATATTCCTTAGGTAAGGTAGGCCGTTATAAATTAAACAAGAAATTCAATCTGAATATTTCAGAAGATACAATGATCCTGACGCGAGAGGATGTAATTGCAACGATTGCCAAGTTAATCAGCATCAATGCAGAGATTGAAGAGAGCGACGACATTGATCATCTGAGCAACCGCCGAGTCAGGTCAGTAGGCGAGCTGGCAGAGAATGCAGTTAGAAGCGGTCTTGCGAAGATGGCAAAATCAATCTCTGACAAGTTGAATTTCCCCGATGTTGAAGAGCTTCA
>JAQVHJ010000211.1 GCA_028696285.1 bacterium | reverse complement strand
TCATCCTTCAGAGCTTCCGCGGTTAACAAATCTTCTCAGCGTCCTCTGCGGTGAAATATTACACTCAATCGCTTCATAAGTATCTATTGATATTTGGTTCAATATATCTATATTAAATTAAAATCAACTAAGTAAATTTTCATACTTCTGCGCTTTTGCGGTTAAAAAATCTTCTCTGCGTCCTCAGCGTCCTCCGTGGTGAAAATCACATTCTCTTGCTGTCTAAGTACCAATTGCTCTTTGGTTCAGTATATTTTTCTTATTTAATATCAACCAAGTAAATTTCATCTTGTTACCTTCAATTCCCTTTCGTTCCCTGTTTAAATTACATTCAAATGCTTAATAAGTATCACAATCTCTAAACATCCGCACCAGTTACATAAATGCTATACTCCAATTTTCAATGTACAATTCTCAATCTTAAATTTTCAATGCACAGCTCTTTGTCAATTACTCTTATATTTTTAATTTGCTGAGCGGGGCACCTTTTTCCTTGAATTTATCATTTGATTATGCTATAATCCTTTTATGGAAATAGAAAATTTAATTGCTGTCATATCTATCTTAGAAGGTGAATATTACGATTGTATCCGTGATCTATGGGAAAAACTGAATAAAAAATTCGGGTTATATAAAGTCTGCGTATTTAAACATCCGCATATGACCTTTCAAGGCGGCATTCCTAAAAATGGGATCAACACGAAAAATATATTCAATGATTATTTCAAAAATGAAAAACCATTCATGATCAAGGTGAATAATGTTAAAAAATTCGGCAACCGTGTGATTTATCTTTCTATTGAAAAGACAAAAAGATTATCAGAACTAAACAAGAAATCAAATAAATTCATGAAGAGTATCTGTACAAATGTCGTTGATCTGTATGAACCGGATAAATGGATCCCCCACATAACTCTCGCATTAGATGATATCCCGGAAAAGAAATTCAAAGAAATATTTTCATACATCAAATCGAAGGATATCAGATTCAGACTTACTGCCCGGAATCTATCTCTCGTAAAATCAAAAAATTTAAATGATCTTAAAATACTTCGGACAATATCCTTGGTGCCAGGCACAAAAAAACAACTCTAATATCTTTTTGTAATGATAAATTTAATACTTTTTAATCAAGTTGATTCATGAAAAACATAGGAAAAATGTTAAATCATTGAAGTTAAAAGAGATTTTTCAATTTTCTTTTACTCTTTTCTTTTTAATGGAGTTGTTTTTTTGTGCCTGGCACTGAATTTCACTTGAAAATATTCATAATTTATGATATAATTCAATAAATTTATAAAAATTGGAGGTAATAACATGAGAACAAAGGACTTAGTTGCGATTAGAGACCTGCATATTGATGAGGTTTTCGAGATTTTTGAAGAATCGAGAAGGATCAAGGACTATACAAAGCGTGGTATGCCGTTCAAGCCGTTGGAAGGGAAGACTTTAGGTATGATGTTTTCGAAGTCATCTACAAGAACACGTGTTTCTTTTGAAGTCGGAATGTATCAGTTAGGCGGTTATCCAATGTATCTTGATATCAAGAAAAGCATGCAGATGGGCCGTGGTGAGACAGTCCACGATACAGGCAAGGTTCTATCCCGGTATCTCGACGGTATAATGATCAGAACATTTGCTCATGACGACGTTGTTCAGCTTGCAAAGTATTCATCAATCCCTGTCATTAACGGTTTAACCGACCTGTTCCATCCATGCCAGATCCTTGCCGATATCTTCACATTGACCGAGAAATACCGCATCATCGGCGGATTAACCGTGGCATTTGTCGGAGACGGGAATAATGTTGCTAATTCATGGCTATTCGGTGCGGCAAAGACCGGGATCAACCTGAATATCGTTACCCCGAAAGGTTATGAATGCGATACTAAATTAGTTGAGGAAGCTCGGGAGATAGGGAAAGCAACCGGATGTACAATTAAGACATTCAACGATCCCATCGAAGGCGTTAAAGGTGTTGATGTAATCTATACCGATGTTTGGGCGAGCATGGGACAGGAAGACGAGGCCGCAAAGAGAATTAAGGAATTTGAAGGTTACCAGATCAACAGTAAGTTAGTTTCTCATGCGAATAAGGATTATAAAGTAATGCATTGTCTCCCTGCACATCGCGGTGAAGAGATCACTGATGAAGTGATTGACGATGAAGCACATTCAATTGTATTTGACGAAGCAGAGAACAGACTGCATGTTCAGAAAGGTATTTTATATCTCCTCATGGGAGAGTTCAAAGCATAAATGATCGCGGTTATCCAGCGTGTTTCAAGCGCATCCGTCTCGACGGAAGGTAAAGTGATATCCTCAATTTCACACGGGATACTAATCCTTTTGGGTGTTGAAAAAGGAGATACTGTCGAAGAAGCGAAATGGCTCGCAGATAAAATAACTGACCTGCGCATATTCAACGATTCCGAACAGAAAATGAACCTGTCAATTGAAGAGATTAAAGGCGAAATCCTTGTCGTCTCTCAGTTTACCATACCTGCAAAAATAAAAAAAGGCCGTCGTCCTTCATTTGACTATGCTGAAAAACCTGAAATAGCCGAGAAATTATACGAAGCATTCTGTTCATTCATTGAAATGCGGAATATCCCCGTGAAAAAAGGTGTTTTCGGCGCAATGATGGACGTCACTCTTACAAATCCCGGCCCGGTCACCTTTATAGTAGAAAAGAAATCTGATGGTGCCTGGGTCCACAAGTAAACACCTATAAATTTACTAGTATTTAAAAAAAATGAATTTTTTAATGAAATTAATAGATTTTTAGTACTTTCCAATAATTTGTTATTTTTTTCGTGTGGACTTGTGGACCCAGGCACTAAGGTCCTTGCATTTAAAAATATTATGTGTTATAATAAAGATATAAAATAGGAGTTAATCATGACATTCCATTTAAATGAAGATGAGAATCTTCTTTATCATACTCAAGCGAACCTGTTCCGGGGCATTGAAGGAGTAGGGGGTGATCTTCGAATAACAGACAGGAGAATCTGTTTCAATCCGCATCCGTTGAATATTCAGAAAGACCCGGAAGAAATTCCATTGAAGGATATTCAGGAAGTCAATAAAAAGAATACCCTTGGTATCTTTCCCAATGGGATTCAGATTGTGAAGAAAGACGGGACGAAATTCCATTTTGTTGTAAATAAAAGGAATGAAATAATTTTATATATAGAAAAACATATGGGAAAGACTAATCTTCCAAAATTTTAATCCTTTCAAAAACCTTCGCATACTTAAGTAATCTCTCTGAAATCTGTTTTGTGATCAATTTCTTATTATACCGCCATCTCCAATTATCATGTGCAGTTCCGGGGATATTCATCCTTGCATCAGAACCAAGGCCGAGAATATCCTGCATAGGAACAATCGCCGAATCCGCCACAGATGAAAATGCCAGGCGAATCAAGTCCCAATGTATTTCCTTCCCGTCAGAGTTCAAATATTCAAGGCAGAATTTCCGTGCCTTCATTTCCGATTCAGAATTCTGAGTAGAGTCCGACTCCTTAAAATTGAACCAGCCGAGAGTAGTATTATTATCATGAGTCCCCGTATAAACAACGCAATTCTTTTCATAATTATGCGGGAGATATTCATTTGCCCCGTCATAAAAAGCAAATTGCAGAACCTTCATCCCCGGGAAATTAAAATTATTCCTGAGTGCTCTCACTCCCGGTGTGATTAGACCAAGGTCTTCCGCAATAATAGGAGGGTCTACGATCTTTGTGCAAAGAGCAGAGAAGAATTTATCACCAGGCCCCTTCACCCAATTCCCGTTGACAGCCGTATCTTCATTTGCCGGGATCTCCCAGTACGCCACGAACCCCCTGAAATGATCAATCCTGATAATATCCACAAGTTTCAGAAGCAGTTTAAATCGGAGTCCCCACCAGTTATACCCGTCCTTCTCCATAATATCCCACCTGTATAACGGGTTACCCCAGCGCTGGCCGGTTGCGGAGAAGTAATCGGGTGGAACACCCGCAACCACCGTCGCATTACCGTTCCCGTCAAGATGGAATAATTCCGGGTTAGACCAGACATCCGCACTATCGTGCGAAACAAAGATCGGGATATCTCCGATGATCTTTATCTCATTTATATTACAGTAATTTTTCAGGGCATTCCATTCCTGGAAAAATTCAAATTGCAGAAATTTATGATACGCGATCTCTCCGCAAAGTTTTGTACCCCATTCATGCATAGCATTTTGTTCCCTATGCACGAGTTCCTTCGGCCATTCATACCATGGCTTCCCTCCGAAATTCTCCTTCAAAGCCATGAAAAACGCGTAATCATTCAGCCACCATTTATTTACATCGCAGAAATCGTTATATGAATCCGAAACAGTACATTCCTTCTTAACCAAAAAATTCTGAAATGCTTTCCTGAATAATTTATCCTTGAACTCGAGCGTTTTACCGAAATCAATCTGAGTCTCTGAAAAATCAGGGATATCCGAAAGGTCCTCAGAAATCAAGTAGCCCTTCTCCACTAATTTCTCAGGAGATATTAAATAATGATTACATCCGAAAACGGAATAGCTTTGATACGGAAGTTCGCCGTTTCCAGGGCTCCCAATCGGTAAAATCTGCCATAAAGTCATACCCGAATCTTTCAGAAAATCTGCAAATTCATAAGCTTCCTTACCCAAATCCCCAATCCCGAATCTCCCCGGAAGGGAAGTCGGATGAAGTAAAACACCTGCCGCTCTGTTAAATTTCATGACATCACCTTATAATTATAATTAATAAAAACAAAACACAAGAATTATACCATAAACACCCGATTAAAGTCAAGGGAAAACTCCTCAGGAGTTTCCCCATTTTTTTTACTATAGTAGTAATAACTGGTAATTATCATAGTATTTTGGACTTTTAAAGGAAATTCCTTTAATGAATTTGCTTAAGATTTCATGTATCCCATTTACGATTGTA
>JAQVHJ010000210.1 GCA_028696285.1 bacterium | reverse complement strand
TAATGTAAACGACAGGGTCCTTGCATACAATACAGGAAATGGGCTGAAGGATATTGAATCTGCATTCAAGGCAGTTAAGAATAAGATAATTCCCTGTAATAAGGAGTTCAAGGAACTGGACAGAATAAAGAAAATAATTAAATAGGAGTTTTGAAATGGATTCAAGAAAAGATGGTAATTTTATTTTTATAAGGATGCATGAAGGTGAGAATATATTCGAGAATCTGAACAAGATAATGGATGAATATAAAATTATAACGGGTATTATTCTCAGTTCAGTAGGGATGTTCGAGAATGTTGAGCTGGGATATTTTAACGGGAAGGAATATGAAAAGAAAATTTTTTCCGGATGTTATGAACTTCTAAGTTTACAGGGTAATCTGACAAAGCAAACAGACGGGAATGTAATCCACCTGCATTCAATTTTAGGGAACGAAGATACCTCTGTGTTCGGCGGACATTTATTAAATGCATCTATAAAGGTTACAAATGAAATGATTATCATGGTTTCGGATGTTAAGATTACACGGAAACTTGAAAGTAATAATCTTAAAGGTTGGTCATTTTCATAAAAAAGGAGGAGTAATATGAAAGGAAGACTGTTCCTTGCAGTAGTTTTAATTACATTTTTACTGGTCAGTTTTTCTGAGGCGGCAAATGTTAAAAAATTTGATTCTCAAAAACCTTCCTCGGTGACTTCACCGAAATATGTAATAATCTCTCCCAGCGCCGATCAGTTTCTTGTTAAACTCTCAATTGATCGAGGTTCAGGGGGATTCTACAATGACGGAGAAACCATCCGAATCTCTGTTAAAGCTGAGAAGGATTGTTATCTTTATCTTTTTTCTATTGATTTTCAAGATAATATCGGGATGATTTATCCGACATATAATTACCAGAATAATTTCATAAAAGCAGAGACTTTAACTGAATTGAAGCCTAAACAGGGTAGAACTTTCCAGGTCGGCGGAGAAGGAATGCAGATTCTATTCCTTGTCGCGTCTTTGAAGCCAATGAATTTCTTCGGGAAGAAGGATCAGATGAATTATGACGGAGTTAAAACATTCAAGTCGGAAAATGATTTCAATGAATTTTACAGAATTCCCGGGGATATGAATGCGCATGAAACATTCTTCTACGGCTTGAATAAAATTTTATCAAAATACCCGAAAAATTCGTGGAGTACGGCAACTGAACTGTTCATGATACCGGGAGGTTTAAATGATTATTCCGGGAATTCTGTCGAAGTTAATTCAATACCGCAGGGGTCGGTATTTATTGATAATATCGATTTTGGATACACGCCCGTTGTTATAACCGATGTTCCGGAAGGGGAACATTACCTGACAGTAAATACCGGCGAAAAAACTTTTACAAAGAATTTCAGTATTAAGGGCAACAGAAATTATTTAACGTTTGAGTTTGAAGTTGCATCCTCCGAGCAAGGTCATCAGTACTACCAACCCCCGTCATATCAGCCCCCACCACCGCCATATCCGCAGCAGCAGTATTTAATATATGAAACATTTGAAATGACTGACGGAAGACAGTCGTTTACAAGAGAAGTGAATGATAACCATACGATTGTAATCGAAACTTCATGGAAATTAAGTGAAGAGATAACAGAAGTCCACGGGTCAGTTAATAGGAACAGGGGTTTCAATGAAGACCTGTTTAAAATGAATTTCTTCATGAATTATATTCCGTATAAAGGACAGAAATTTACTAAGACAGTTGACGGGATAAAATATTCCGTTACTCTCGTTGATTTCAGATGGGTAAATAACGATAAGAACTCAGGCGAGATGAAGAAGTTAGTATTCGAAATTACTGCAGAGAATACAGAATAAAATGATGACGGTGCCAGACTCAACAAGTTAACACCTACAAAATTACTAGCATATAGACTTCGAGCATATGATGTATTTATCGTTAATATGGGCAAAAACACAAATGAAATTAATATTAGAAATATGAAAAAAGAGGAAATTTAGGCTGTTAACAAATTGACCAAGACCCCAATGCTTTAAAAAAAGGAGGAACCTGTCATGAAAAAAGGGAATTTATTAACAGTAATTGTTATCTTTTTCATTTCGGTTTTTTTATTTTCCGGAATCGAGCACCATGGCAAAAAAAACTACTGGAAGGAATTCAGTACAGAAAAGGATGGAAAGAGGGAGACAATCAATTATTTTATTCAGGACTCTGTAAGGAAAGTAAATGCAGTTGAAGGAACGATGGAAGCAAAGGTAGAAGGAAAGTGGAAGAAATTTAAAACTGTACCACTGCCCGACGGATTCCTGGAATGGAGTTTCAATAAAAGGATCGAAACGATTGAAGGGATAAAAAAGATGGATATGCCTGAACTCGCAGGTCCTCACAATGCAATAGTTGCATCACATGGTCTTGTCAGAAAGGATTCAATGTATTCAATTAATAATGCAGTGAAGGGTGTGGGGTTCCTTCCAAAAAAAGAGAAAATTAAAGAGACAATTAAACATCTTCAGGATACAAAAAATTCACCGATGGAGGAGAAACTTGAATATTTAATATCAATGTACAAGCAAGGGGCAGAATTATTTGATATTGATAAACAGGTTTCACTTGAATTATATTCTGTACCGCAGTTTGAAACACATTCATTCCTTAACTGCATGGAAGATCCGGGTGTTGCGCTTGTCTTTCTTGATATTCCTTCTTATGAATTACGATGCATCGCGTACATGATACATCCGGATAATCCCAATTTAACAGACTATGAAAAGGATGTCGTTGAATATATTAATCTGATTCACAGCTATTTCCACGGCGAGTTCCCCCAAATGTATATTGCTGTAGTATATTACGTGGTTGAAGTCTTCAACAACACCCCCGGTAAAAAAGACGGCCTAGGTCAAAAAGTAGTCCCAAAACTGTTATAAAACTTGGTGCCTGGGTCCACTTGTCCACAGCAAAAACTTTTTTTATTAATATATTTTAAAAATTGAATGTTTTTATTCTGAAAAAAGTTATATTTTTAAAAATATTTGCTTATATTTTGAATTATTGTCTTTTTCACAGTTAAATCATTAAATAGATAAAAAATATCGAGTTTAAGCAATTTGTTAATTTTTTATTAAAAATCATGTCGTTTTTTAATGAAGAAAATAAAATTATTACAAAAAGTGGAAATTTTGCCGTAATTTCAAATTACTACTAAAATTGTAGGTGTTTACAAGTGGACCCAGGCACTAAGTGTTTTTTATCTTTACGAATTTGCGTTTGCCGACCTGGACAATCATACCGTTTTCAATTTCAATTTCGTTGTTGTCGGTGATTTTTTTACTTTTTATTTAAACGGCATTGCTTTTAATGAGGCGTTTTGCTTCACCTTTGCTGGGCACGAGTTCTAATTTGAACAACAAGTCTGCGAGAATCATTTTATTTTCGGATATCTCGATTTCGGGTATGTCGTCCGGGATTTCTTTTTCACGGAATTGTTTAATGAATGCTTCTGCTGCATCATCAGCGTCTTTTTTTGAATGGAATATCTCCACTATGAGTTTTCCGAGCTCTTCTTTTACATTTCTCGGATGCAGTACACCTTTTTCCATCTTCTCAAATTTATTGTTTATTTCTTCTTCGGGGATGTCAGTCAGGAGAATAAAATAATCTTTCATCAGTTCATCCGGGATCGACATTATTTTACCGAACATTTCATTCGGCGGTTCTGTAATCCCGATATAATTCCCGAGTGACTTACTCATTTTCTTTGTCCCATCGAGACCTATAAGAAGCGGCATTGTGATTACTATCTGCCGTTCCTGGTTAAATCTTTCCTGTATCTCTCGCCCTACCAGCAGATTGAATTTCTGGTCAGTTCCACCAAGTTCAATATCCGCTTTAATTGCCACTGAATCATAAGCCTGCACCAGCGGATACAGGAATTCAAGAATGCTAATAGCGGATTCTTCCTTGAATCTTTTTTCAAAATCATCACGTTCAAGCATTCTTGCGACGGTATATTTTGAAGTCAGGTCCAGGAACCCGTAAATATCCATTTTTCTGAACCAGGTACTGTTAAATTCAATCCGTGTTTTTTCCGGATCTAAAACTTTAAATACCTGAACCTTATATGTTTCTGCGTTCTTTTCGACCTCATCTTTTGAGAGCTGGTTTCTGGTTTGTGATTTTCCGCTGGGATCACCGATCATCCCGGTAAAATCACCGATAATGAATACTATCTGATGACCGAGTTCCTGAAGGTCGCGTAATTTTTTCAATACGACGTAATGACCCAAGTGAATATCCGGCGCAGAGGGGTCTGCTCCCAATTTAACGATTAAGGGTTTATTCTCTTTTTTAGCTTTCTCTAATTTTCTGACCAACTCATCTTCGGGAATAATCTCTACTGTTCCCCGCTTAATCTTTTTTAAAACTTCATTCAAATTATTGTCATTCATTAATAAGAACCTCCGAAATATTTAGTGGAATTATACCATAGATTCAAAAGAGAGTCAAGAAATTATATGTTCAGGAGTTTCCCCATTTTTTTTGTTAAATTTAGTTTAATTAATCATCAAAAGAGATGGTTATTTACAAAAGAATTTTTTTTAATGAATTTATTCTAAATATGTCCGTAGGCCGTGGTTTTAACCACGGTTTATATAAAGGAAATATATCGGGAATTTATTCCTGATATGGATTCCATGGTCCGATTAATCGGACTAAAACACGGGCTGAAGCCCGGATATTTTTCTGTTCATTATTACCCAGGTTGAAACCCGGGCCTACCAACATAAGAACAATAAATTGTTTTGTATTTTCACAATGTTATTGAATACAATAAATTCATTCGTAAATTTATTCAAAAGGTTTTAAAGTTTCCCCATTTTTTAAAATCATATAGATTTCACTTACTGAAATTATTTATTTGCCTATGTATCAATAATTATATATTTTATCAATGAATTTTTGGGGAAACTCCTG
>JAQVHJ010000209.1 GCA_028696285.1 bacterium | reverse complement strand
TTAATCATGATTTTAGGAATAGACCCCGGCCTTGCAATAGTAGGGTACGGTATTATAGAAGAGAAGGGGGACAGGTATATCCCTGTCGAGTACGGAGCAATCAGGACCGATTCAAAAACGGAACTGGACCAGAGGCTTTGGGAGATCTTTGAAAAGTTATCTGAGATATTTAAAAAATATCAGATAAATGAAGTTGCAGTTGAGGAACTCTTCTTTGCAAAGAATGCAAAGACCGCCATGGTCGTCGGCCATGCAAGGGGAGTAATCCTCCTGACTGCAAGGATGTTTAATATCCCCATCTTTGTATATACCCCGAATCAGATCAAGCAGGGTATAACCGGGTATGGTTCCGCGCAGAAGTTCCAAGTCCAGAACATGGTCAAGACCCTTCTCGGTTTAGACCGGATACCGAAACCTGATGATACAGCGGATGCCCTGGCATGCGCTATCTGTCACTTGAACTCGAGGGCTGTTCTGAAAAAAATTAAAAAGATTAGATGAAGTTATGTTTGATTATTTAAAAGGAAAACTTGTTTTCAAATCACCGGACCGTGCAGTGATCGAGATAACCGGTATTGGTTTCTCAGTCGCAATTCCGTTCTCAACTTATGAACGCTTGCCAGACCTGAACAAGGAGGTCAAATTAAGCACATTTCTCCACGTGAAGGATGACGGGCTGGATCTGTTCGGATTCATTACAGTTGAGGAGCTTAAGATGTTCAAGAGCCTCCTTACCGTTTCAAAGATAGGTCCGAAGATCGCGATTAGTATCCTATCCTCAATCAGTTTTGAACAGTTCAGGGAAGCGCTTGAGAATAAGAATGTAGATAAACTAACAGGGATTTCCGGGGTAGGGAAGAAGACAGCGCAGAGGATTATTCTTGAGTTGTCAGGGAAACTGGTCTTTGATGAAGAGAAGGGTATTAAAGGAACTGCCGGGGAATCATCCGTTATAAACGATGCGGTCAATGCATTGATGACACTCGGGTTTAATAAGCAGGAATCTATCGATGCTATTAAGGAAACAGGAATAGAAATCACTGAAGAGACAAAGGTTGAAGAACTTATTAAGGAATCATTAAAGAGATTAAGGACATAATCATGGTTGAAGACAATAATAACGAACGTCTGATTGAATCGGAATTATTCGTAGAAGACAGTGAACTGGAAACCACGCTCAGACCGCAGGTTCTGAGTGATTTCATCGGCCAGGAACAGGTGAAGGAGAATCTATCCCTTGCAATAGTCGCGGCGCGCGAGAGGAACGAACCGCTCGACCATGTCCTGCTTTACGGGCCTCCGGGACTCGGGAAGACTACCCTTGCTTATATCATTGCATCGGAGATGGGAACGAACCTGAAGGCGACTTCGGGACCTGTGCTCGAGAGACAAGGTGACCTGGCTGCGATCCTGACCAACCTGCAGCCGGGGGATATCCTGTTCATTGACGAGATTCACAGGCTGAATCATGTAGTTGAAGAGATACTGTATCCGGCCCTGGAAGATTTCACATTGGATATAATAATAGGGAAGGGTGTCGGCGCAAAGACAATTAAGATTGACCTACCGAGATTTACACTGGTCGGAGCAACTACAAGAGCCGGTCTATTAACCTCACCGTTACGCGACAGGTTCGGGATCATTCACAGGGTTAATTATTACCAGCCCGACGCACTCAAGAAGATAATTGTCCGTTCAGCAAAAATTTTAAAGATAGAGATAGACGATACCGGTTCTAATGAAATCTCACGCAGAGCCCGGGGCACACCCAGAGTCGCAAACCGCCTCCTGAAAAGGATACGCGACTATGCCCAGGTTAAAGGCGACGGGAAGATCACAGCTGATATTGCAAAAGCATCACTCGCAATGCTCGAAATAGACGAGTACGGCCTCGATTCAATGGATAAAAAAATTCTCAGGACAATCATAGAGAAATTCGCCGGCGGCCCTGTCGGAGTCGATACAATCGCAGTCGCAGTCAGTGAAGACAGGGGAACCATTGAAGATGTCTATGAACCATTCCTCATCCAGAGCGGATTTTTACAGCGCACACAGCGCGGTAGAGTCGCAACAGACCTCGCATATAAACACCTCAAAATAAAACCCAACTCAAACCAGCCCGATTTATTTTAAAACGGTAAATGGTAAACGGTAAACGGTCAACGGTAAACGGTAAGAATTGTATTACAAGCATACGATACTTAGAACATTCATTGCAACATTGCAACTTCTGTCCCCTTTAATTTTTCAACTTTTTTCGCCCCCGTCCCTGTTTTTTTAACATTTAATTTGCATTATATTGAATTATGTGGTATAATGTATTGTAGAGGATATTTTTGATTTTATAGTATTGTGAAAAGGGTAGGTTTTAAAATTTAGGAGGAAGGAAAAATGAAAAGAGAAAAGGGACTTTTTATTTTTTTCATTGGGGTGATTTTTATTTTGAATATTAAGATGTTTTCTTGCAGTAAAGATTCTCCAACAGAACCTGAAGATCAACCTCCAGCATCATTTACAATATATTCAACAGATTTTGAGGATGAAACAGTAGGAGAATTACCAGATGGGTGGATTTTAGAATATGGCACAAATATTTCTATTGCAGATGATGATTATGATGGAAAATGTCTCTTACTATCAGGTGGATCCCAAGGAATTTATATTCCAAATACTGCCCGAGAAAAGGATATTGCAATTTATTTTGATATGAATGTTAAGGACAATGCAACTATTTATTATAGGGGAATAAAATATTCATATTACTACGCCAGTTATAATGCTTTTTGTGGCACTGGGACTTATTGTGGTTGCGTTCTATTAGATTTTTATACATGGTATCACTGTAAATTCAAAATTGATTGGGATACTTCAAGAGTTCAATTTACTTTAGGCAGCACTTCTATTCCTATCGGTACTTTTTCCCACACAACAGGCGGTGGCTGGAAACAGGATTTATCTTTCGAAAATGGAACATTTCTTATTGATAATATTAAAATAGTAAGTGAACAAGTGGATTTATAATAATCAAATAATCTTAAAATTTAAAGGTGGGAAAATTGAAAACTTATCGGTTTTTTCTAGTGATTGTAGTAATTACTATTTTTTGTGTTTCAGTCTTTGCAGAGGATGTAAAGGTATTAATGAATGATGGGAAGGTGTATGAGGGTGAATTTCTTGGTATTAATGATACAACCGTCTTTATTAAGGATAAAGATGGAAAGGTAAATGAATATCCTGTTGTTAATGTTAAAGAGATATTCAATGCGAAGACACATAAAGCAATTCCGTTAAAGCCCACCGGAGAATCTGAAGTTTTAAAAGAACCGGAAAAAACACCACCGAAACCACCTAAAAAGGAAAAAAAGATAATAAATTATGAGTTCCTCCTCGAAATAGGAGCACCATTTGAGAATTCCATCAAAAAAGATTTATGGCCTTTATATATCATTGATCATCCCACTACTCCATGGAGTGGTATGGATCAATCATTTGGATTCGGTTTCAATGTAATGTTCCAACCGGTAAAGGATTGGGAGGTAGGTTTATTTATGTTCGGAACATTGCTAGGATTAGGAAGCGAGAATAGCGGCGTGGATGTAACTTATTATGATTCTTTGATAGGCTATTATACATTTAGAATAGAATATGATTTGCCTATCCGGACAAGTGAATTAGGTATTAAGATTAAGAAGACCTTTTATCATGAAACTAACGCAAATATAGATTTTTATGGCTTTCTTGCTGCTGGTCAGTTTAGGGTTTGGAGCAATTTTAAAAGGACAGTCACAAGTCCTCTGTATTCTGGGTATCAAAGCGGGTCGATTATAGGTGAGACAACATTTTATAAGTTCGGTTGTGGTATGAATGAAACTAAAGCAAAATTCTTTATTGAATTCGGTTTCCAAATAGCCCAGGTTCCCAAATTAAAATGTTATGTTAAACATGATTCATTCTATCCTGAAACAGAAGATACAAGTTATTATATAGTTGACCAGAGTGGGAAGCAAATCGGAGCTGATTTAAACGGAATCTTTTTAAACATTGGCTACAAGTTCTGGTGGTTATAATTAGTGTGCCGGCCCATGACATATGACATGGAAATTAGTGGAGAGTGGAAAGAGAAAGAAAGAATTGTTCCTCGGAAATTCATGCATTTTACGATGTCACGTTTTCTCAATTGAGAAAATGTGACACTGAGTTTTCGGCTATACTTCCCCCTAAAGGGGGAGCATTTGTTTGATGCTTAGCCCCCGTCTGAAGCCGGGGGTTACAAATCATCAACTCCTGTCCCCTGTTAAAAAAAACTTGACTTTACAACTAAGAAAGTTGTATAATTTAGGTGTAAAAACGATATGAAGCAATTAGCAAGGTGTAAAGTTGGTTCCTTTAATGTTATATATAATTGTCTTAAACATAATACTGCGAGGTTGAAAGAAATGAAAAACTTTTTTTTATCTTTATTTTATCTAGGGTTATTTTCAATTCTTGCTTTTCCTGTGACATTTGATCTTCCTACGTATTTACCAGGTATCATGTATGGTTCAATTGTTTTCGGCGACATTGATAATGACGGGGATCTTGATCTGATACTAGCCGGGTCTACCGGCTCGGATCGGTTTTCCGGAATTTATCAGAATAATGGAACGGGTTCTTTTTCCGAAATCAATGCAGGAACTTTAACTGCAGTTAGTTATTCTTCGATTGCACTAGGAGATATCGACAACGACGGTGATTTAGATTTAGTTCTTACAGGAGTATCTAATTTGGGTGCTATTTCAAAAATCTATCAAAATGATGGGACAGGTTTATTTACAGAGATTAATCCCGGAATTTTAACAGGTGTCAGTTCCAGTTCAATAGCTCTTGGTGATATAGATAATGACGGAGATTTAGATCTAATATTAACTGGTGGCCCCGGAAAAAATTCTATGATTTATCAGAATGACGGATTAGGCAATTTTATAGAGATTAATCCAAATAGCTTAA
>JAQVHJ010000208.1 GCA_028696285.1 bacterium | reverse complement strand
CAAGAAGAACACTAATATTTTCAACCATTTCAAATTACGGAAAGGGGATGTTGAAGAAGGTTTTAAAAAGGCCGACCGTATCTTTGAGAATGAATTTACCTTGCCTCAGATTCAGCATGTTCCGATGGAACCGCATGGTGCAATCGCGCGCTGGGACAAGAACGGGAAGCTGACCGTCTATTCATCTGCTCAATCGCCGTTTACACTCAGGAACCTGATAGGATATGCGTTTAAAATTTCACACAAGGATATCAGGGTCATAGCCCCGTATGTCGGCGGTGGTTTCGGCGGGAAGGCCGGGATTAATATGGAACCATTAGCAATTGCCCTTGCAAAAGAGATTAAGGGGAAATGGATCAGATTAATCTTTTCAAGAGAAGAAGTTTTCCTGGGAACAGTTGTCAGGCAGGGTATGAAGGCAAGGGTAAAGACAGGTATAACCAACGAAGGAAGAATCATTGCAGAGGAGATTGAATATATCTTTGATGGCGGAGCATACGCGGAATACGGAACAAATGTTGTCCGTGCAGCAGGGTATACAGCTCCGGGGCCGTATGATATAGAGAATATAAAGGCAGATTCAATTGGTGTTTATACAAATCATTTGGTTGGCGGGGCATTTAGAGGTTTTGGCCACGGGGAACTCCATTGGGCAATCGAATCACAAATGGATATGATTGCAAATGAAATTAAAATGGACACGTCAAAATTCCGAAAATTAAACTGTTTAAAACCGGGTTCAAGAAATTCAATGGGGCAGGAGATTACAGAGCATACGGGAAATGTTGTCGCATGTATTGAAAAAGTATGCAAAGCAATCGATTGGCGGCATAGAAAGAAAAAGGATAAAACGCTCCCAAAGAATATCAAGCGTGGAATGGGACTGGCCATTCTTGAAAAAGCACCTGCAATGCCTGCAAATGCAACATCCTGCGCAGTTGTAAAGTTCAATGAAGACGGTACAGTCGGCCTGCATTTTTCAGGAATGGAGATAGGGCAGGGGTGCATTACTGCATTAACACAGATTGCCGCAGAGCAATTAAAGATGCCATATGAAAAGATCCAGCCATCCGGACTTCCGGATACAGATTTCTCACCGTATGAATGGCAGACTGTCGCATCAAGAATTACTTGGGCGGTCGGGAATGCAATTATTAATGCAGTCAACGATGTCCATAATAAAATTAAGGAAGTAGCTTCAAAGGTTCTGGAGGTTCCCATTGACGATCTGGATGTTGACGGGGATAAAGTTTGGGTGAAAAGCGATTCAAAGAGGAAGATACCCCTGGAAAAGATAGTTATGGGTTACCAATATCCTGACGGGCATACAATAGGCGGACCTATTCACGGAACCGGGACATTTACCCCGCATTTAACTAATCTGGATGCGGAAACCGGTCAAGGCGATGCTGCTGCAGAATGGACTTTCGGCTGCGAAGGCGCTGAAGTCGAAATAGATACTGATACAGTTGAGATGAAAATCCTGAAGTTATATGGTGCTTTTGATCTCGGAACTGTGATTAATCCGGATGCAGCAAGAGGTCAGATTATCGGGGGAATGATTCAAGGTCTCGGGTCTGCCGTCCTTGAAGAACTGAAATATAAGGGTGGAAAACTTCAGAACTTCAATTTTGTCGATTATAAAATTCTTACTGCAGCAGACCTTCCGAAAAGTATGGAAGCTATTTTTGTTCAAACACCTGATGACAAGGGACCCTTCGGAGCAAGAGCGATTGGGGAGCATCCTATGATATCTATTCCTCCCGCTTTAGCTAATGCTATTTTTGCTGCAATTGGCGTCAGGATCCAAAATCTGCCCCTCACTCCTGAAAATATCTTAAGACATATTAAGGAGAAAAAGAAAAGAAAAGCAAAGAAGTAAATTATACATATGCCAAAAACAAATAAAAATTTCTTAAACCTTACTCTTTCTAAAACAACCTCTTCATTCCTATCTGCAATTCAAGTCGGTTCCCAATTAAAAATACATAGTTTGTATAAGAATTCCGCGAACATAACGATAGATAATAATTATTTATTAAACTTACAGTTTAAGGATGGGCTCTTAGCGACGAGAGCAGCATTAGTAGATTTGCAGGGGACAGATAAGGAGGAACTGAAGAAGAGATTGAAGGGGGTTGGAAAGGTTGAAGAGGATTCAATATGCTTCTCTGCTATTAAATTTTCCTTTAAGGAATCTGCAGTGATAGACAACACGGAAGAAAAAGTATTGCAAGGGATCTCCTGTAGTTTTGAAGAATTAAAAGTGAAAGCAAAGAAGATGTTGAATTTTTTAAAATTGGTTGAATGTAATTCAATTTTTCTGAATAATATTCTTGATAACAAGATTTCAAGTTTTATTGATTCTGATTTTGAAAAGAAACTTTACCGAGAAGTTTCCAGTAAATTAAAAGAATTGAAGAGATCCTTAAGAAAAGGAAATGTGGCTATTATCACGGATACTTTGCGTGATTTAATTGGTTTGGGTCCGGGTCTTACTCCATCCGGGGATGACTTCTCCATTGGTTTTTATTCCATCCGCAAAGTATTAAATCAGAAGTTTAAGTTAGAGCTAATAAATCCTAAAATGTTGGGAAATATCTCAAACTTTTCTTTCATTTCAACTTGTTTATTAAATGATATTGAGGAAAGTTTTTACCCGGAGATTTTTATTAGGATTCTGGGACTGATCTTAGGGTTTGAGTTGGAAGATTTTTTTGAAGAATTCAAGAAGATCAAGGATTTTGGTCACACATCAGGCGAGGATTTATTAGCGGGAATATTGTTCGGAATAATAAATTAAAACAAGGCAGTTTAACAGTGAAAAAGTATATTATAAATGAGAACCGATATTTTGATTCAGTTGAGCTTATGAGGATTTCGAGTCATTTAAGAAAGCATTCCGGAGTTTCAGATGCGCAATTAATCATGGGTTCTGAAACCAACAAACAGTTTCTTATTGACATGGGCTTGGATGAATCTAATTTTAAGAATGCTACACCGATGGATTTGATAATTTATCTTGATTTAAATGAAGGTCAGGATGAAGGAGAGATTATAAAGCTATTCGAAGAATACATTTCTTCACAGCAGGAGACTGGGGATTCAGTTTATCAGCCGAAGAGTGTTTCCGGAGCAAAGAAGATCTATCCGGGTTTAAATTTTACCCTTATTTCGGTTCCCGGTCAGTATGCTGCGTGGGAAGCCCGGGAAGCATTGGCTGGAGATATGTCAGTCATGATCTTTTCTGACAATGTAACGATAGAAGAGGAGCTTGAATTAAAGACCACTGCGCAGGAAAAGGGTCTTTTAATAATGGGTCCTGACTGCGGAACTGCAATAATAAACGGGATTCCCTTAGGATTTGCGAATAAAGTCAACCGGGGAAAGATAGGGTTAATTTCTGCATCAGGAACAGGGTTACAGGCAGTTACAAGCGAGATTCATAATTCAGGCGAAGGGATCTCTCAAGCAATAGGTATCGGTGGAAGAGATTTATCCGAAAAGATCTCTGGAATTTCTATGAAGACCGCAATACATGCACTCTGGAATGATCCGGAGACAGAGGTTATTGTTCTTATATCAAAACCGCCGGCTGAAAAAGTAACAAAAGAGATTTTAGAGATTTTATCAGGTTCCCCAAAACCTGTTGTAGTTTATTTCATTCATACTCAGATAGATTCACCCAACCCGAATATTTATTTTGCAAAAAATCTTTCGCATACCGCGCAGATTGCAGTTGCTCTCGCCCGGGGAGAAAGAGATAAAAAGACTTTGGAGAAATATACCGGGAAGAAACTTTCAGTAAATGATATCAAATATTCGGGAAAATATATCCGTGGATTGTATACAGGCGGAACATTAGCTGAAGAAGCACTCAACGAGCTGCAGGATTTGGGATTTAAGATATATTCAAATGTTCACCATGATGAGAAATATCAAATGAAGAATCCGTTACAGTCAATTGAAAATACAATAATTGACCTTGGCGATGACTTTTTTACCCGCGGTAATCCACACCCGATGATCTCACCTGAATCCAGGATTGAAAGACTCGAACAGGAGTTAAAAGACCCCGATTGCGGGATAATTTTAATGGATATCGTCTTGGGAAACGGCTCAAACGAAGACATGGCGGGGGCATTACTCCCCACTTTGGAACATGTTCCGGATTCGAAACAAGTCTGCATTTACGTTTTAGGAACCGATCTTGACTTTCAGGATAAAAACCTGCAAATATCGAAACTTAGGGGTAAAAACATACATATATTTGAGTCACATATTGAGATGATAGAGTTTGCAGGGGTACTTTTAACAGGAGGGAATAAGTAGATGGATACGAAAAAAATAAATTCATTATTCCAAACAAAGCTCCAGGTACTAAACATCGGTTTAGTTATGTTTCACCGTTCGATCAAGGATTCCGGCGGGGAATCAATTAACATGGATTGGAATCCACCTGCCGGTGGCGACCGGAATTTAATGGAGATTTTGAGAAAATTGAAGGGCGAGAAGTAATTTTTGAAATAATTAAGGAGATTTAAATGGATTTTAATAAAGTAAATGAAGAAGCCTTAAAGAAGATCCTTTCTGCAGAACCAACAGTAGTGGGACTTGGCATTGCCCGGGAAGAGATACCGGAGTTTAAAGAGAATCTTCTGCTTCATGCAGGCCCCCCGGTATCCTGGGAAAAGATGTGTGGTCCGATGAAAGGGGCAATGATTGGAGCGTTGTTATATGAAGGGAAGGCAAAGGATGCAGAGGAAGCAAGAAAAATACTTGAAAGCGGTAAGATTAAGTTTGAACCTTGTCATCATCATAATTCAGTAGGACCGATGGCCGGGGTTATCTCGCCAAGAATGCCTGTCTGGATAGTTGAGAATAAGAAATTCGGGAACAGGGCATACTGCACGTTAAACGAAGGATTGGGTAAGGTTTTACGCTACGGCGCTTATTCCGAAGAAGTAATCACACGCTTGAAGTGGATGGAAGAG
>JAQVHJ010000207.1 GCA_028696285.1 bacterium | reverse complement strand
AAGGACGAAGGGAATTTGATTGCGGAGATTTTCCGAGATTAAATCATGGATATTTATCTGCATTTGATTACCTTAAATGTCTAATTCTGTTAAATCTTCAGGATAATCAAAATCCTTCCTGACTCCGGGGTCGGAGACTTCAACCCTAATAACTGATTCGGGGTTCCCATAAACGACTGTTCTTGCCCCCTCATCCAGCGGGGCATTTAAAAGTTGATCAAAAAAGCGTCTTGGGAATATTACCGGGTGACCGCCTTTTTCCTCGTATTTAGGAATTATTATCTTATCAGGGTTCTCAGTCCAAACACTGATCAGCTTCCGCATCGTTTCGATAGTAATCAACGGCATATCTACTAGTGTCAGAAAGATTCCTTCCGAATCCTGTTTAATTGATTGGAGTCCCTTCTTAATTGATGACAGCTGACCATCTGTATAATTCTCATTAGAGATGTAATTAATGAAGAGCTTTGAGTGCGCGATCTTAATTTTTTCTAAATCCTTCCCCACTACACACAGAACCTCATTAAAATTGCAGAGTTGGAGATTATTAAATATCTTTTCAAGGAATGTGATCTTCCCTATCGTTAATAGAGCTTTGGGACTTCCCATTCTTGATGATTCTCCTGCAGCAAGGATGATTGCTGAAAGTTTATTTTTCATTTTGATAACCCCATTAATACTGTTAGATTTTTTATAAGAAAAATTGAAGTTACCGGTCCGACCCCTCCGGGAACCGGGGTAATTGCCTTGACCTTCTCTGAAACATTATCATAATCAACATCCCCGCAGAGTTTCCCCTCAAGAAAATTAATTCCCACATCAATTACAATTGATTCCTTCCGGAAATACTCTTCACCCAGAAGTTTCGGTTTGCCTGCAGATACAACCACGATATCCGCCTGCTTTGTTTTTTCCGGGAGGTTTTTTGTTTTTGTATGGCAAACAGTAACTGTGCTGTTTTCGCGCAGAAGGAGGAGAGCAAGAGGTTTTCCTACTATATTTGATCTGCCCACAACCGTCACATTCTTCCCTGACAACTCAAATCCCGACCTCTTTATAACCTCAATAACCGCACCCGCAGTTGCGGGAACAGGACCCGGATACCCGAGGAGAAGCCTGCCGTAATTATAAGGTGTCAGGCAATCAATATCCTTTGATGGATATATCTCGCTGAAAAGCTCAAGCTTATCAAACTGCCCGGGAACCGGCATCTCAATCATTATCCCTTTACAGTCAGGGTCCGTATTAAGTTCATGGATTTTTTTTAATACAGTCGCTTTTTCCGTGGTTTCAGGAAAATTAAAGAGGTTAATCGCAATCCCGAATTTTTTAAATGTCTTCTCTTTCGATTTTATATAACTCTCTGCAGACGGGTCATTCCCGAAATAAATTATTGCAATATTAATCTTTCTTCCTGAACTTAAATATCCTTCTATCACGGGTGTTAACTCACTCTGAATTGATGCTGAAATCTCTTTCCCTTTTATTAATTGTGAGGACATTCGGCTTCCTTTTTACTTTTATTATAACATAAATAAATTGACATTTCAACTTGAATGTGTTATAATTTTTTAAAAAGGAGGGTATTCCCATGAGAAAGTGTGCCATTCTTATTTTAGTTCTGATTTCAGGCTTTATTTTCCCTGTTTTTGCAGGAGAAGATTCGGAAGATAACTTTGCAGAGATTGATGCTTTATATTTCAGCAGGAATGAAGGGAATAATTTACAGACTTATTACGATAAACTAAATGAGATGCTAAAGGATAATCCCAATGACGGGGATATTTACTGGAGACTCTCAAGATATCATTACTGGAAAGGAAAATTAACGGAAGATAAAGACGAGAAAATTAAGCTGTTTGAAAAAGCGCAGGAAGTTGCCGATAAAGGAATAGAAAAAGATCCAAAGAACCCCGAAGTATATTACTGGTCAGGTGTTGCAATGGGAATGATCGGTGATACCCGCGGAGTATTGAAATCATTCTTTCTTATTGAACCAATCAAAGGCCGGATGAATAAGACCCTCGAACTCAATCCGAACCATAACGGCGCTCATCATGTTCTCGGAGTTATGTACAGGAAACTCCCCGGATTCAAAGGCGGATCAAACGAAAAATCCGAAGAAGAACTCCTTAAAGCAATCGCATTGAAACCAAACGATACCCTTCACAGATATGAACTCGCAGTAACTTATGTTGAAATGGAAAAGAATGATAAAGCCCTTGAACAGCTTCAGAAGGTCTTGGATGAAGAGAATCCGGCTGACCCTGTCGAAGCGCAGAATAATAAAAGAGATTCCAGAATCCTTTTTTACAAAATTAAAAAATAGCATAAGAAAACGCAAATATTGTTTTCCTGAAATGAGTTGAACTTTGAAAAATGCCAAAAGTGAAATTGCATCAGACTCAAACAGGAATTTCATCCTGGGAGTTTTAAACGGTACTATTTATAATTTCTCCGATTCACTGAGAGACAGGTATTTTGTCATACCGGTTTTCCTCCTTTTACTAACCGATTCAAAAATTCTGATTGGAATTGCATCCGCAGTAATTATCGCAGGATGGTACCTGCCCCAGGCATTCTTTACCAAGTGGACATACGTAAATCACTATAAAATGCCGTTATACCGTGTTGCTGCTTACATCCGTATTTTTTCATGGTGCATGATAACCGCAACAGTCTGCCTGATCGGAAAGATTCCCGACTACCTCGTCCTTATTCTTTTCTTTATCTGCCTTCTACTCGCATACGGAACAGGAGGACTCGCAGGGATCCCATTCATGGATATCGTTGCAAAAACTATTGACCAGAAAAAAAGAAGCAGTTTCTTTGCTTACCGCTTCATTACCGGGGGGATTCTCTCTTTTTTAGCAGGGTTTGCTGTCAAATTCATTCTTTCGGAAAATTCCCCGATGAAATTCCCTCTTAACTTCTGCATCCTTTTCTTTATTTCAACTATTTTTACTGCGGTTGCTTTTTTTATTTTTTTCGGGGTGAAGGAACCGCCTTCTAATAATGAACTGAAAAAAAATATTATCGGTAAAAACTTTTACAAAGATGCATGGAAAACATTAATTCAAGACTTTAATTTCAGGAACTTTTATCTTTACCGGTTCTTTCTCGGAATCGGACTCATGTCAATTCCTTTTATTATCCCGCTTGGAATAGAGAAATTAGGGATAGAAAAGAGTGATGCGGGAATATTCCTCGCTGTCTCGGCGATAATAGGGATATTCTCTAACATCTGGTGGAAGAAGATTTCAGAAAAGAAGGGAAGTGTTCAAGTTCAGAACATTACAGCAGTTCTTCTTATTACTTTAACCGGAATAATTTTAATTGCAATTGCACTTGACAGGTTCTTACCCGAATTAATGAACATCAATATTGCTGTTATTAACCTGAATCCTTCCCAGCTCCTCCTGAGTCTCTCCGCTTTCATGATAAGTTCCCTGGTCTTTTCTGACGGAATGGGATATTATAATTACCTACTCGAAATGGCACCTGAAAATAAACGTGAGATTTACGTCGGGTTCATTAATACATTAAATACCCCTATACTGCTTCTGCCTATTCTCGGGGGGGTAATTTCCAAGTATTCTTTCGGAACATTATTTATCCTGGCATTTACATTCAGTATTGCCGCATTCTTTATAAGTAAAAAACTTAAGGAGTTTTCTGTTGAGCCTGGCTATTAGAAAAAAAACCGCGAACCTTGTTCAGGATTTCTTCTATTTAAATAAATTCAGGGAGATTTCTGATTTATTGAACGAGATAGATTCAAAGCTCGACAGAAGATTCTTTTCAAACCTGGCAATCGGCATCTTAAAGCAGTTCCTTCTGCTTAAATACCATGTTCAGATTATGCTTGATTATAAAAAACCACTCCCCCCTTTCGTTGAAGCAAACCTTATAACGGGAGCATATCAATTATTTTTCATGGATAAAACTCCGTCCTATTCAATTATAAATGACACGGTTGAAATAGTAAAGAAATCCCCGTCCCGAAAATTTTCCGGCCTGGTTAATGCGGTCTTGCGGAAGCTTGAACGGGTCTCGGGACGTTCTGAGAGATTCCTTCTTGAAAATATTGACTTGAAAGGTTCGAAACTGATCTCTGTTAAATATTCACATCCGCTTTGGCTCGTTGAACGATGGATAAATGAATTCGGCTATGAAAATACTGAAAAATACTGTCAATTTAACCAGAAACCATATCCTCATTTTATCAGGCCGAATCTTTTGAAATCCAATTTAAAAGAACTGCAAAACTTCCTTGATGAAAACGGGATTGAACATTCTCCCGCGGAGACTGACGGCATACTCTTGATCAGTAAAGGTATTCAGGATATTTTAAATTCAGAATATTTCCTTGAAGGTAATTGCATCATTCAGGATGAATCTTCCGTCATGGTCGCAAGGATTGCATCGGAAAATATTAAGAGTGATTATATTGATCTTTGTGCGGCACCCGGATTAAAAACACAGATCATTATGGAATCAAATAAAAATAGTTTCATGGGTGCTGCAAATGAAATCGAATCCGGAAGATTTAAGGAGATGATTGATAATTTCAATAAATGGAATGTAAAAAATATTTCAACATATAATTTTGATGCATTGGAATTTCCTGATTCATTCACTGAAAAGTTCAGCACGGTTTTAATCGACGCGCCCTGCTCCAATCTCGGGGTGATCGCGGCAAAACCCGATATTCGATGGAGAAGAAGTGAATCTGACTTGAATGAAGTTTCTCAAAGACAACTTGCAATTATTCAAAACAGCGCTAAATTATGTAAACCCGGAGGGAATATTATCTATATCACTTGCTCAATCGAAAAAGAAGAAACAACAGATGTAATTGAAAAGTTCTTAAATAAAACAGACAGGTTCACCATAAGAGAACTGAAAGGAATTTCATCTCGAAGTCCGGAACAAGAACAGGAAAAGTATATTATGTTTTACCCGTTTAAAATTTCAAGAACAGGATTTTTCATCGTCAACCTCTT
>JAQVHJ010000206.1 GCA_028696285.1 bacterium | reverse complement strand
TATCACTCTTAAAGATCCGATACCAAGTGACCCGTTTCTGAAGGAATACCAATATTTCTTTTCTTCAATGAAGAATGATTTCTCTGAAATCCTCATCACTGTAAAAAATGGTAATATAGGAAGCAAAAAAATTAACCCGGATAATTTTGATAGAATCCACAGGATATATTTCAGGGAAGACTTCAAAAACCACAGGTTTACCGCTATTAAGGAGGATGCATTTACACCTGAGGACATCCTTATGGTGCAGAACTGGATACGGTATATCGGGATATTCTATAATGTTAAGTATTTCAGATTATTCCCTCTTCACAGCGCATCTTTTAAAATCAATGGAAAAAATGTTATTATTTCCGGAAGTGTCTGCACGGGGAAAACGGTCAATTCAATAAAAACACTCCTGAATGGGTTCACTCTCTTCACCGATGAAGATAACCTTCTCGATTTCTCCGGCAGGAAACTAAAGTTCATCCCTATCCCCCGTTTACTGCAATTACGTTCAGATACCGTTTCAAGTAAGGCTGTTAATAAATTTAAAAAATCTTTACTTTATACTGAAAGGGTGGATGTCTTCAATGAAAAGATAAACTTCCTCCCTATTCCCGGGGCTTCCAAGAGCATGTTAAAGCCAAAAACAGCCGATCACTTTTTCTTTCTGAATCTAAACGATACATACCCAGGTATAAAAATTACTCCGTTGGAAAAGCCTGAGATCATCTTTAATATTTTTTCAAACCTTATTAATCATTATTATCTTAAGAAGGTTAAACCTTTTTATCGACACTCTTTTAATGCCTTGTATCATATCAAGCGTCTTCCGCATTCGCATGAGATCACATTCGGGGCCAAGGCAGGTGAAAAAATATTTGATATAATACAGGAAGAGATATGAACCTGACCAATTCCGAAAAATCACTTCTGATTCAAACCTCAAGATTATTCTGGTATTTCGATACAAAGGTAAAGGATGAGTTCCGGGAATTTTTTAAATCTGAATTTAACGGGAAGCTCTCGGATAACCTGTATAACCAGTTATTTTACCACCGCTTGAATAATAATCTCTATTTCATTGCGGGTGATTTACTCCGGGACAAAGTGAAGGATAAACTAAATGAAGAATATTCACGGCAAACCCTGTTCAATTCGTTAATTCTACTTGAATTGGAATCACTGTTAAAGAAAATCACACTTGAATATCCGGTCATGCTCCTGAAAGGGATATCTTTCATATTTAACGGTTTCCTCTACCCGGAACCGGGAATAAGGACAATGGAGGATATTGATATTTTAGTTCCTGAGAAGTTTTCAGAGCAGGTAGTAAAGATTCTTCTCGAAAATAATTATAAGATCCCTGAACAGTATAAAAATCTTCACAAGACTCATTTCCACTATTTATTACAAAAGAATATCGGAAAAAATATTATTACACTCGAACTGCATTTCGCACTTTCAAGCAAGAAACGTTTCCAGATAGATCCTGAATCTTTTTTTTCTAATGCAATGATTCCTCTTAAAGATAATAAGAATCTCCTTTATCCTTCCGTAAATGATTTATTATATTACCAAATTTTCCACGCAGGTTTCCATTATATATTTGAAAGGCTCCAATGGCTCGGTGAGATTGAAGGCCTGATCCAAAAGTATAAAGACGAGATTGATTATTCATATATCATTTCCCGGGCAGATAAGGAACATACATCTGTCCTTCTTCTCAATACATTGGCTGCTCTCCGGCACCTGTATAATATTGATCTTCCTGATTTCGTACTTAAAGAGATAGATAAGAAGTCGGATGATTTCCTTTCAGATAATTCACGTACCTGGGACAGGGAACTTTTCCGGAACCGCTTGTTCCAGTATAAATTCGGGTTAAAAAGCATGGATTCCATTTTAAATAAAATATTATGGTCAACAGAAAAATTAAAAAATAAATTTAAGGAATGAGGTGAATGATGAAAATAGGATATGTCCAATTCAATCCTGAATTCGGGAATGTAGAAGGGAACTTGAATCATGTAAAGGATGCGCTGGAAGAAATTGATGCGGATTTAATTGTTTTACCGGAATTATTCAACACAGGTTATACCTTCACGGATATTAAGGAGGTTCATGAGTTATCTGAAGATATCCCAAACGGGAGAACAACAAAGTTTCTTTCTGAACTTGCGAAGAAGCATAACCTGTTCATTGCCGGGGGTTTAGCTGAAGTATCGGAAGGCAGATTATTCAACTCGGCTGTCCTGGTTGGCCCTGACGGGTATATCGGAAAGTACCGGAAATCTCATCTTTTCTTTGAAGAAAATCTCTGGTTCGAACCTGGAGAGACCGGATTTCAGATTTTTAATATCAACGGGGTTAATGTCGGAATGCTTATCTGTTTTGATTGGATATTCCCGGAAGCAATGCGGACATTGGCATTAAAAGGCGCTGATTTAATCCTGCACATGACCAACCTTGTCCTCCCCTTCTACCAGATTTCAGCAACAACCCGCGCGGTTGAGAATAAGGTATTTATCATTCTTTCAAACCGGTACGGAACCGAAAAAAGGAACGGGAGAGAATTCCGGTTTACAGGACAAAGCGAGATTGTTTCACCGAAAGGCGAGATACTTGTCCAGTCCCTTGCGGAAGAGGATGATGTGAAGATAATAGAAATAAATCCTGAAGAAGCAAGGAAAAAATCTATCAATGAATATAATGACCTGTTTAAAATGCGGAGAACGGATCTGTATTTTAAATAAAAATGGAGGAATAAATGAATCAACTTGACCTAACAGGAAAAACTGCACTTGTAACCGGTGGAAACCGCGGGATAGGACAAGAGATAGCCCTGAGACTGGCATCCCTCGGTGCAAAGGTAGCTATCTGCGGAAGAAATGAAGCCCTTCTAAAGGAAACGATCAATGAAATAAAGAAAACTTCACCGGAATCATTTTATCAGGTGGTTAATATCAGAAGCGAGCAGGAACAGCTGAACTTCTTCAGTAACATGAAAAAGCATTTTAAACATCTCGATATCTGTATTCCCAATGCCGGGGAAGCTACCTTGGCAACTGCTTCCAATACCACACTCGAAGATTGGAACAGGGATATTGAAACGAATCTCACAGGCTTATTCATTACATCAAGAGAAGCCCTAAAGATTATGATGGAACAGAAAAGCGGGAATATCATTCCTATTATCAGTAAAGCCGGGAAGGTTGTATTTGAAACAAGAGCCGCATACTGCGCATCAAAATGGGGCGCGCTCGGATTTACAAAGGCAATGGCGCTTGAAGCGCAGAAATATAATATCTCCGTAACTGCAATTTGCCCGGCATCCGTTGCCACTGATTTCCAGAAGGGTAATCCGTACGGAACGGACTGGATGCTCAATCCAAGCGATGTGACTGATACGGTGGAATATATCCTGTCATGTTCAGATCAGGTAAAGATAGAAGAGATCCTGTTAGAAACAAAATATATCTCTAAGAAATAAAATATTTAATCAGCAGATAAGTATTAATCAGGGCTTCTGTATGTGTTCTCTCATAACCATGCGATGCAAATACACCCGGACCTATTAATCCGTGCTTAATGTCATACCCCGCAGATAAAGTGACATCGACATCCGACCCGTAAAACGGGTAAATATCAACTGCATAATTTAATTTCTTTGCTTTCGCAATCTTGATAAGGGTATTTGTCAGGTCATAATCATAAGGCCCGTTTGAATCCTTTGCGCAGATTGAAACCTTGAACTCATCCGTACTGAGATCATCCCCAACCGCACCCATATCAACCGAGATCATCTCATCTATATCAAGGGGAATACCCGCTGCACCCCCATGCCCAACCTCTTCATATACTGTGAATACAAGGTAAACCTTCCTCTTTATCTTTAACTTCTCATTCTTTATCGATTCTGCTAATGCCAATAAAATACCCGCGCTGGCCTTATCATCAAGATGCCGGCTCTTAATGAACCCGGTCTTTGTGATCCTTGTCCTCGAATCAAATGAAATGAAATCACCCGGGGAGATCCCCAATTTCTCAACATCCTCCTTCTTCTTCACCTTCTCGTCAATGAATACCTCCAATGTAGTATCGTCCCTCTTCTGCGTCCCGGCCTCCCTGTTCACATGCAGTGACGGATTACTGATCTGAAATGTCCCGGTAAATTCCTTCCCTGTTCGCGTATGAATAATACAATTCTCCGTCTCAATATAGTTTTCAGGATATCCTCCTATCTTCGTAATCCGTAAACGGCTATTCGGTTTTATTGCACGGACCATCGCTCCTAACGTATCAATATGCGCAGCAAAGCATATTGGCTTACCCTTCCCCCCTAAATCCACAACAACCGAATTCTTCTTTGTCTGGACTGGTTTATATCCGAATCCCGTAAGCTTCTTAATTAAATATTTCTCCGCTTCTTTTGTAAATCCCGAAGGACTCGGAATATTACATAAATCCTCAACATACCTCTGTAATTTTTCTTCTATTTTCTTTGGAAACGGCATATTCTCCTCCTGTTTTTTTTACATTATATAACAACATTATTCTTTTGTCAAGGCAGTTAATTACTAAATGTTTAAATCCCAAAAAAAACTTGACAAATAAAATGAATTGTGATATAATTCAAAAACGATCGGGCGGTTAGTTCAGCTGGTTAGATCGCATGCCTTACAAGCATGAGGTCACTGGTTCGAATCCAGTATCGCCCACCATTAAGAGGTTAATAACCGGGGTCGTAGTTCAATCGGTTAGAGCACCTGCCTGTCACGCAGGAAGTTGCGAGTTCGAGTCTCGTCGACCCCGCCATATAAAATATTAAGGCTTGCTTCTTCTAAAGGAGCAAGCTTTTTTTATGGTAGGGAGCCACGCAGGAAGTTGTCCCGAAGCATTGTAAACGGTGAGCCGTTAGATTTGTATTACAAACATTTGATACGCATCGTAGGGGCGAACGGCGGTCGCCCGTATCATTTATAATTAAAACTACATTATAATCAGGTATTAACACTTACATGCAAACATTCAATGATGGG
>JAQVHJ010000205.1 GCA_028696285.1 bacterium | reverse complement strand
TCTTTTTTCCTTAAATTTTCCAACCTTGCAATTGAGAAGTTCATTTTAATAAAGTAATTGGTCCATTCAGCGCCGATATTCCAGTGTTTTCCGGAATAATCCATCATTACCCTAAATGGAATGTTAGAATTCTGTTTCAAACGCAATTCACTTCCGAAGAATATTCCCGGGGAACTGTTTCTTCCAACTCCCCTGAAGTCGTTAGAACCTGCGCCGAAATGAAGGCGGAGTTTTGTGTTTGGTGTATTGTACGTAGTTTTTGACATGACAATGTAAAATGAATTTGCAGATGGAGTTTCATTTTCAAGGCCAATCTCACTGATATATTTAACCCCTTCTCCGCCGATATTTTTAATTCCTATTGCAATGGATGGAATTAGGCGGTCACTTCCCTGAAAATACTGGGGACTGTCAGGATTAATGTAGACATCCATGGGATCCTTTATAAGCCGCAATTTCATGTGTGCTGCGCCGTAATCACCGCCTTCATCATAAAGGAATGAATACTGTGTGAATGCCAGTTCCAAATTTACACGGTAGAGTTCAAGACCCAATGCTGCTTTGGCATCCTCTTCTACCCAATCGGCCCCGAGGTAATCTTCCTGGGATGAAGACATTCCCATCGCCTGGGATACCCCAAGCTCAAACTCAAGATGGCCAAGAACATCAGCTGTCGGGATCTCTATTAACCCCGTGACATTGTTGAAATTAGCCCCGTGAACAAGAGCTAAAAATGTAAGTAAGATTCCTGTGGTTATTATCTTTTTCATAGAAAACCTTCCGTTTCCATATATATTAGCAAGTTTTATACCAGAATTTAACAAGGAGAAAACGAATTAAATATCCCAATAGACGGAGATTTAATGAATATTCCCCGGTCGGGATTCAGGTACATTAGTGTGCAATCGGGAGATTTATATATTAATTAGATTAATATTAAAATATTTAAGTAGTTTATTCAGTTTAAATACAGGCAGCCCGACGACATTAAAGAAATCACCTTTCACTCCTTCAACCAGGACTGCGCCCTTACCCTGTGCGGCATATGCCCCCGCCTTATCAAGTGGTTCATGAGTCTTGATATAGAGATCTATTTCGTTGTTATCCATCTTGGTAATGAATACGTCCGTCTCTTCAAAATCACTCTTTGCAATTCCGGTTCCTGTATCCAATACGGTGATTCCGGTGATTACTTTATGTGTTTTTCCTGACAGCTGTTTAAGGATTCTTACAGCATCCTTCTTATCCTTCGGTTTTCCTATTACTTTGTTATTCAATACCACAATTGTATCAGCGGCAATTATCAGGCCGGACTCCTTTCTTGCGACAGCACGGGCCTTGTCAAGACTGCATCTGACTGCGAACTTCTTCGGTGTTTCATCTTTACGTATTTTTTCTTCCACATCCGGATGTGATTTTGTAAATTTCAATCCCAGTTCCTTAAGAATCTTTATACGTCTTGGTGAACTGGAGGCCAGGATGATCTTTCTCATATTTATCCTTTTGAAAATATTTCCAAACGGTTCCGTCCGTTTTTCTTCGCTTTGTATAATGCGGAATCTGCCAGTTCAATCAGCTCCTTCTTATCCGCGGTATCGGTCGGAAACTCCGCAATACCCGCGGAAATGGTTATCTTCAAATGCTGATTATTGAGGAAAAAATCACTCTTTTCGATATGATGCCTGATTCGTTCCCCGACATCAAATGCCTTTTTCTTATTTGTCTCTTCAAGAATAATTACGAATTCCTCTCCGCCGTATCTTGCCGGGAAATCCACTTCACGAATATCTTCCCTGATAACCTGTGAGACCGCTCTCAAAACTGCATCCCCTGTGGAGTGCCCGTAATTATCATTGAATTTTTTAAAGAAATCAATATCCATAAGCATTAATGACAAAGGCTTGTTATTTCTCAACGCTCTTTTAATCCCTTCTTCTAAACGTTCCTGAAAAATCCTGTGATTTGGAAGGCCGGTTAATCCGTCAGTCTTTGCGAGGTTGGACATTGTATTGTAAAGATTAATATTTTCAATTATAGTTCCTGAATGTTCACCGGTAATTGACATGATCTTCAGTTCATACTTTGAAAAGATCTCTTCCTGCACATATTCCAGAAGGAATACCCCGAGTATTTTTTCCCCTGCCTTCAATGGTATTGCAAGGAACGACCTTGTTTCCGGGTCTGTTTTTTCAAGGTATTCAAGATTGAGGTTGACCGACTCATCCTCTTTTAAATACCGCCAGATGGGTTTCTTGTGTTCAAAGATACTTTTGAAGATGGTATCTTTTTCTATTTTAAAACGTTTCTCCTTCAGGATCCGGGGATCGAAGCTGAATTTTCCGGAGGTAAATTTTATGGAATAAAACGACTGGTCTTCAATATAGAATCCTATTACACGCAGAGGGATATATTGTTCCGCGGTATCCTTCAAAATATTTGAGAAGAAGTTACCTAATTTATCATATACCGATTCCAGCTTAAGAGGTGAATCAATTGATATTTCTGTTGGGATTTCAAAGGGTGTCGCGCTCAACTCAGTTGTCATTTTATAAAGGATATTAAATTCATTTGCCTGGTCATGAAACCGGACGAGGTCAGTATAATTAAAAAGAAGAGACTTAATAATATTGATTGTATGCAAAAGGATCTCTTTATGATTTTCAGTAAAGAACTGTTTTTGTTTCGAATCACATGCAAGAATCCCTCGAATCTCACGGCCATTCATAATCGGAAGAGCTATGATGCTTTTTATCTCTACACTATTCAGGTAATACCCTAAATTAATTGAATCGGTTTTAGAGTCCGAGATTATTATCGGGATCCTTTCTTTTAAAACAAGGCTAATCGGAGGGTTATCCTGCGTTATCTCATTGTTCAGATTAATATCACTCTCATAGTCGGAGAGATAATGCTGGAGTTTTAAAATCTGGTTCTCATTATCTTCAAGGAGAAATAAGAAGATTCCCGAAAAACCAATGGAATTTTTTAATGCAGAGAATAATTCCTTGATGTTTTCTTCAAAACTTAACTCGGTTTCCTGGCGGAATTCCTCTTTTGATTTTTTTATTATCTTTTGTTTCGTCTCAGACTTTGTTATCCGTCCAGAGAAGATACGTTCATATTCATCTGTCATTTTTTTCAGGAATTTTTGTGAAATATTACCCGTAACCATGCCGCTAACTGATGCAATTGCGAAGAGGAAAACATTCTCCCAGGGGAGATTGAGAATTTCCATTGTATCCTGCTTAAACCTGAAATAAACAGGCGGGAGTATCTCAATCAAAAGGAGCATTAAAATATACGCAACAGAATATTTCAATGAGAGGAATCCGGAAAAATAAATGATGGAAAAGATATAGATTATTACCGGGAACTTGAAAATCCCCCCAAAATAATTCCCGAATAAAATTGAAAGGAATGAAAAAATCAGGAAAATAGGAGTTGCATTTTCGGTTTTATAAAATTTCTCTTTGAATATGATCAGGAAGGAAACATAAACAATAAATATGATAGTGAAAATTATTAAATCTTCCATTTAAATTGATTCTACTTTATTAGTGTTGCCGGGGAAAAATATTTTTAAATATATTAATACAAAGGAAATTAACCGTTTACTATTTTGAAAAATTTTCATCAAACCATTTAATTAGTAATTGAGCTGCTTTGAAATTTGCCATTGACTTCAATGCTGAGATTTTTCTTGGGCTGTTTTCCTTCTCCTGGAGAAGAATCTTGTAAAAATTCTGATAATTATTCTGAGCATATACATTTGAACAATCAAGACATCTGACCCCTGAAATGGTTCCTTTCTGCAGGTGTTCCATCTCTGCCTGTAGCAGCTGGTTAAGATCAATTTTATTATGCCAAAGCGCAGTGAAAATACTGACTTTTTTCCCACAGTCATTACAGGTAAATTGAATCTGAGGATCTACTTCAATAATACTGATAGTCGCCTTTTCTTCTTTACCAAAATAATAGACAGTCATATTTTCAAGTTTCTTAACAATGAAATCCATATTACACTCCTTCTCGGAATTATATCATAATTATAATGAAAATTCAAGTAAAATAATAGAGGAGAGCTGTTTCAACCTTGAAACGGCTGTCCCCTTATTTAATTTGACTAAAATAAAAATTTATGTTATCATAAAAAAAACCGGAGGTAATATTATGAAGGTAATTGAGGCAATAAAGAACCGCAGGAGCGTTAGGTTATATTCAGGAAAGAAAGTATCGGAAGTAAAGCTTAAGAGAGTGCTTGAGGCGGGGAGGCTTGCTCCATCTGCTCGGAACATTCAGGAGTGGAAGTTTGTAGTTGTCAGGGATAAGGAAATTCTAAGGAAACTCTCTGTGGCTGCGAATAACCAGGAGTTTATCGGGAGAGCGGATTCTGTTATAGTAGGCTGCTCGGAAATAACTGATTATGTAATGCGGTGCGGCCAGACTGCGTATCCGATTGATGTTGCTATTGCAATGACACAAATGACGATTCAAGCGGTGGAAGAGGGGCTGGGAACATGCTGGATAGGATCATTTTACGAGGATCAGGTTAAGAGAATATTAAATATACCGGCAAAGGTCAGGATAGTTCAAATGCTTACTTTGGGGTACCCTGAAGAGAAACCTGAACCCCGCCCGCGAAAAGATTTTGATGAAGTGTTTTATTTTAATGAATGGAAGGAATTTTAAACCTTCTCAGGTGTTTTTGATTTATTCTTTTTAATTAATTTCATCTGGTTCTCCTGTTCAATTTCCAATATTTTTTCCTTTACAACTTCTTTCGGAGACCAGAGTATAAAGTACCTCAAAGCTAATGTAAGCAGAACTCCATCGTCAATGTAACCTATAAACCAGATAAATAATTCAGGGATTAAATCTAAGGGAGAAAGGAAATATAAAAAAGAACCGATCAACATCACCTTTAATTTTGAAGGGACTCTTTTATCCCTGAATAACCGCCAATATAACCTGATGAAATTTGGAAGGTGCTTAATATACTGAAATATTCCACGATCATCCTTTTCACCGGTCTGAGATAGGG